>SBAT01000232.1 GCA_005240105.1 Chloroflexota bacterium | reverse complement strand
CTCCAAGGACAACTGGTGACTTTTTGGCGGACTCTGCAAGCTGCAGTCCGAGAAATTTATTTGCCTCATTGACAGTTATTGAATTATCCAAATTCTCAATTGGTTTATTGCGGGCGTAAACGTAAAGCATATCGTAAACACCAGTCCATTGCGGAATCTCCACCTGCTTTATCAAATGCCATTCACGATTAATAAGATCATGAAACTCCTTAGTGCCTGTGCACCCACCTGCGCCCTCGCCAACATAAATAAGAGTATTGCCCTTGTACAGGCTAAGCGCGTTGTAGGCACAACGATTCGTTTCAGGAGGCCAACTTAAGAATAAAGTTTTATCCGGATATTGACGCACAATTGTCTCATCCCCCGGCAAGACCTCCGTCCAGGAAGAGCCGGCTAAATTATGCCAATGATTACCTTTCGATGGAGCAGGCAAAATATCCGTGGCAATAATTTGACCGCCTTTTTTGCGAACAAGACTGGCCCAGTATCCAGTGCCGGCACCGACCTCAATCAATGGTTGATGATTAAGTAAGACATTAATTGCCCCCTCATTCGGCACTGACCAGGCATACTTTTGGCATAGAATTTGACGATTATCAAAACAATCTTGCCGGCTCTTCAAAGAATTGAATTTTTCTATGTATTCATTAGATTGCTCGGCATGTTCGGCACGCATTGACAAGCAGTCATGCTCTAATTTTCTAACGGTGGCAGCTAATTGAGAGCGATTAGCGGTCGGCATTTCAAGCAACATATCCAGGAGAGCCTCAGCTTGAAATGGTTTCTTTTTCCGGCAATACTTTTCAGCTAGAGCTTCAACAATTTCCGCTTTAACTGCATTTGCCGGTAGACTATTTTCCTGGCGTAACTTTCGCCAAATAGTGGCAGACTTACTGCTCAGTTTTTCGGATTCTGCCCTGCTACCGATAGACTGAGACATGTCCGCCCAATGATCAAGCATCAAAGCATACTGCGCATCCAAAATATATTTCTGCTGCTTCAGCGACTCCAGACTGACTGATTTATTGTAACTGGCTTCCGCCTCATTGAACTCAAGCTGCGCAACGGTCGTATCATCATTTTTCCAGCTGCATACAGCCATTTGATCCAGGATACTAATCACATCAGCGGTGCGGCCATATTCATTCATTTTTAGTATTGCTTCCCGACAGATAGGAATTGCCGTAGAATATTGGCCCGCATGGAAATAAAGATTAGCAAGCTCGGCCAAATTCCAAGCCAAGCCGTGATAGACCGACAGTTCACGCTTTGCTTCAAGGAATTTCAAGTAATACGGTATTGCCTTTTCATATTCGCCCTCTTGCCTATAAAAACGTGCCAGCGAATAGTTGGCCTTTTGCGTCAAGGTTTTATTATTTTCGCTTTCCGCCCGCTTCAGCGCCTGGAGATTGCTGCTCTCCAGAGTTGCTCTGTCCGGCAAGGACATGCACGCTGAACACAAAATACAGAGCGTCAGTGCAATAGCTTGCCGTAAACCAATCAACTTGCACCTGCCAGTTTTGGAAAGCGCGACTTGATGACTGCACCTAGCTTATCGTAGGTAGACGGCTCGATAAAACTCACAAGACTAACAATCATGATTGTTTGAAATTGCGGAATGATAAGCGTGTAGTCAAAAAACAAATGCATTACTACGCCCATGATTATAATTGGCAGGCGCAGTTCTTTAATCCAAATAAGTATACAGAGGCAAAATTCTCCAAAGAGCGTCATGTAGCCCAAAATCTGACAAGTCCATCTATGATCGTAGAGATACGGTAACGCATACTTGTTTTCTTCCAGAATGTGGGTAATGTAGTACACCGCTGTCCCATCTATCCATGTATTGCCGCAAATCTTTGCCGAATAGGCAGCCCAGTAAACAAACGCAATTTGAACTTGAAGCAGCCTCAAGGCCCAGGGATTCTGTGGCTCAGCGTGCGCCCAAAGCGGCTGTCCTTTTAATTTCCGACTCAACAACAAATCCAGAGAAAGCGCTTTGCCACATTGACTAAACATGAGAATAAATGCTTCAACGCGCATTACATTATCCGCGCCGGTAAATATCAGTGAGTTGCGCGCATCAATGGAAATGAGTCCTAAATAGACAATAATAGCGCTTGCACGCGTGCAAAATCCAAGCGTCAAACACAAAGCAGCAATCATAAAAATTACAAACAAAGCATCAAGTGTTGCGTTATTCTGCGGCAACATTTCTATGACATTCAGGCGCGACATGCCATTCCAAGCATTGTTGGCCGCCTGCGAAACAATAGCTTTGTCACCAAAATACCAGTGCAAGTCTCCGGACAAGAACCACCCCATTTGCAGGACCACAAGACCAAATAGAATGCGAAAAACGGCGATTGGAACCGGCGATTCCGGTTTGAACCAAAAATCTTTCCAGGCTTTCCAAAACTGTTGAACGGTAATCACAACTCTCCTGCTTTAATATCGTAAGTGAAGAAAATTTCGCGAGGCAGTGTCACTGTTCTAATGATGCCGTCATCCATCATTGGATAAGCCGTTTCAACAGTATTCTGGCAAAGCACAACGCGAACAGGCGGATTTTTCGGGTCATCGTTATTCATGCGAGCGGCATAAAGTGCAGCATCCGGCAAGAGCTGAAAATTACGTTTTGGATCGTATAAATAGTATTTCCACTGATAATAACGATGCTTGCTCTGGTGCAGGTAAAAATTGCTCTTGTAGTCTTGCAACCGCGGATACTGCCATTCTTTATGACTGCCGTCCGCAAATGCTATGTCCGCTGCAATTTGAATGGTATTAACCTTCGGTGGATTGGGAGCGTACATCCAAAAGTACTGATATAGTCCAAAGTAATTAAAAGTCGGCTTTATCGCTGCCACCATAGCATCATGACAAACCGACGGCGGAGTGCACATCACAAAAGCGCCAATGCAATAAAGCACGATAAAAACATTCAAAATCGCAAACTTAACGGTATGCATCATTTCATCATCTTCTCATAACCGGCGATTGTTGAAAAATCGCCCCATTGCAACCATTCAAATCCATCGCGGGCAGCATCTTTCAATTGCTAGAATTAGGCAAGCGAAACATTGCCTGATGCAGTAAGATTATCAGCACTCGGCAATGCCGCTTTCACAAAGCAAGGCGAGGAGCATATGCGCAGTTATCGGCTTGGAGCAATTGGTGTACTGGTGCTCTTCTTTGCTGCCATCACTGCTACTGTTTTGATGCCCATGATTCTCTTCAATCCGCCACCTAGCGGACATGGCAATGCTTACGTTGCCGAAAGAGGCGGTGACCCAATCAAGGGACGCCAGATTTATGTGCGCGAAGGTTGCATGTACTGCCACAGCCAATTCACACGCTTGCAAGATCGCGGCATGGGCCCACTAGTTTCAGCAGGCGACTTCGCCAGCGAAACGCCAAATCAGCTTGGCACCGCCCGTACCGGCCCGGATTTGACCAATGAGGGCGGCAAACATTCGCCGGGTTGGCAAAAGGCGCATCTGATCAATCCTCGCGCAATGAAACCAGGTTCAATCATGCCGAGCTTCAGCTATTTGTCATTAGAAGACATGCGAGATTTGGTAGCTTATATAGAGGTTCTAGGCAACAACAGGCGCCCTGCCAATTACGTAGAAGCTCCAGCTGAATATGCACCTATACTTGCCGCCAAGAAGGTAGACACGGATGCTGATCCTGTGGCAAATGTCGGCAGAGGTCTTTACATTCAAGATTGTGCAACTTGCCACGGTATGGACGGACGCGGCAATGGGCCTGATGCCATTTCCATGGAGACCAAACCGTCTAACTTTACACGCCCATTTTACAAGCAGTACAGTGACGCCTTCTGGTTTTACCGCATAACAGAAGGCGTGCCGGGCACTCGCATGCCTCACTGGGGTGAAACACTGACTCCCCAACAGCGCTGGTACCTGGTCGCCTATTTGAAAAGACTGCCACAGGATAAAGAAGACACGGTTACGTCAATAAATCAGCTGGACGGCTTTTTTATGGAAATGCAGCACGTGCAACACATGTGGAATCCTCCCTTTGAGGAGGTCAAGTAATGCCTTCCAAACCTATCCGACTGATATTTGCCGTGGGCGTCCTGGCGATTTCCATGAGCGGTTGCACCCAAGAATTGAAACTGGAAGGCGCGAAAGAAAATCTAGCCAAACAAAGTCCCGAGATTGAGCAGGAAATCATTTTTCCCGACTTTAATGCATCGATAGCCGACGGCAAAGTAGTGTACGAAAAATTAAAATGCGCAGAATGCCACGCAGAAAACGGCATGGGGCTAGCGGGAAAAGCCAGTACCAATTTCACCGATTCAAGCAGAATACAAAGTGGCAAAAGCCCAAAATTTCAATATAGACTTCTTGCGTACGGATTGCCTCATTGGGATCATCCCCACCTGAAAGACAGGATTACCAATCGCGAACTCTGGGATTTGGTTTTTTATGTTCGTTCTTTTGAGAGTCCGCCATTGAGCGATAAAGAACTTAACCAGTTAGAACCAATATTTGGCGCCAATTGTGCCGCTTGCCACGGGCTGAGAGGATATGGCGACGGCGAGCTGGCAAACAACATTAATCCAATGCCGGCTAACTTTCATCAATACAATCGCTTTTTTGATCGCGATGATCCAATGTTACACATTCACGTAGCCGAAGGACTGTATCCATCTGCTATGCCTGATTTTTTGAACAGGGAAGACCGAACCAACGGCATAAAATTTGACGATGCCCTTATTTCTAAGCTAATAAGGTACGTGCGACATTTCAGCGTTAGCTATAAGTCAACGTATTTAGATCCAATAGATACGAAGGGAGCAGACAATGGCACCTAGTGGCGGTCTCAAAATAACCGCGATCACAATTTTTTCCGCTCTGGTTATGCCGGCAGCTGCTGCTGCTAATTTACCTGATCTAAATCAATTTGAAAAATTAGTAAGTGACGGAAAGCTTTCGTCCGCACAAGCAGCCCAACTGCAAGAATTTGTACTGAGTCATCCGAGCAATATAAAAGCCCACGTTGTGCTGGGCCGCTACTATTCGTTTTACAACTTAGGCGAATTGGCAGCCAACGAATTTCAGACAGCCATCAAATTAGACAGCAGCAAGCCCGAAGTTTGGATGTATCTTGCCAATGAAAGATATAGACACCACAAACTTGCCGAGACGGAAAAACTTCTCAATCAGGCCGAAAAACGTTTTCCCAAGTATCGCGATATTCAGTTAGCAAAGGGAAATCTATACTTGAGAGGCGGCAAGTTTACCGAAGCGGCTAAATATCTAGAAAAAGCACAAGCTTCTAAAGCCGACGATTTCGAAGTGCAAGTTGGCTGGGCACAGCTTTGTTTTGCCTTGAAAAAATACCCCGAGGCAATTACCTACGCCAATCGTGCTCGGAAATTGAAACCTGATTCAGCCGATGCTTACCATATAAAAGCGAGAGCTCTCTTGGCACTGGGACAAAGGGGCGAAGCTTTTCAAATGCTTTCAGCCGGATTTAATTGCGACCAATTAAACCGAGACTTGAATGTTGTCTATATGCAGCAAGCCGAACTCGATAAGCGCTGGGGAGTAGCCCTTGAGCCGGCTTTGGCAATTATGGCAATAGACGTCAACAACACATCCATTTTGCCAACGTCAAAGGAAAAGGTTATCAGCCTTATCGAGCTGTGGAAAAAATCAGGCGCAACAGAGCCGCAGATTAAAGATGCAATTGATCGGGTTGGCAGCTACCTGGATAAAACTACGCACAAGTCTAGATATTATTTTTGCATTGGTGACATTTACGACCATTTTAATCAACCCAAAGTTGCCATCACGTATTACGAACGTGGGCTGTCCATTGAACCAGCCTACGCTCGCGCTTACTTGCGAATTGGCGAAGACTTGGAATTGCTTTATCAGCCGGAAAAAGCTCTCGAGCTTTACAACAAAGCCTATTCTATAAATTCAAATGACATGGAAATTGTGTCGCGAAAGCAAAGCCTTGAAAAGAAGTTGGCTGACGAGAAAAACAACGTCCTGTTGAAGTGGCTTCGAGGATTTAACTTTTGGACACCTTCACAACCCCCCGGGGGACCTTGATGAATTCCGGTTAACCTGGTATACTCGCCTGTATGAGAAAAAGTTCATCCGAGATTTTCGCTCCTCTGGAAGGGACCACGGCTAATTAGTTTGTAGCAGCAGGTGTTTGCGGCAAGCCGTGGGTAATTTCGTGTCTTTTATGGAAGCCTTTGCTTGACTTTGCTGTACTAAGGGAGTTTTTACCATGAAAAATCGTCGAATACAGTCCGGTGCCAGCCTGCCGTTGATTGTTGTCTGCTTCATTATCCTGACGATAATCGGGATTGCCGCATTTCTGTTTGTGACGATGTTCGGCACTTCTCGACAATTTAGCAGCGCTGCAGATGCTGGAGCACTCAACGTAGGCAAAGTGGCTCTTACAGAACCCTTCGTAAAACTTTCGGAGGTTTCGGACGACGCTGCCATGTATTTCAAAGGCTTGGGAGCTGGTAATGAACACGATCAAATCAACCTGAGCAATATCAATGGTATCTGGGGCGCAGCCCTTCTCGTTGGACTCAACTATGAGTCCATGGTAAATCCCGGACAGGGCACTGTATCTATCAAATCCGGCAAAGCCCAGGAACAAGCAAAAACCAATGCAATCAAAATGGCTCTGGCAGCCAGCGATGTCGCTAAAGTTTTAAAAAGGAAAATGGAAAATTCCAATGAGTTAAAAGTGGCATTTAAGAATTTCTGTGACGCAAACTATCCAGGTTCCAAAGCAGAAGTTACAGGCACCTGGGGAGTTAGATATGCAGACGCCGGCGCCGACTCCAACTACTCGATCAACGAGAGTCAATTGCCCGAGGGGTTGTCCAGCGAACTCAAAGCTAAAATCGGGGCAGGCTCCAAGCTAAAAGGCTATACCGATCTTAGTATTGATAAAGACATTCCTGAACTTACTTACTGCTTTGTGCCGCTGGCCGGCAAGGTACACCTTGTTTCTGACGACAGAGCCAAAGATAAAGTAGCCAATGTGGCCAAGTCTGAGTTTTATGTACCAAATACATTTCAAACACAGGCTCGCGTATTCATGGAGAATGACAAGAACAATATAGGAGCCGTTACCGTAACTAGTTATGCCGAAGCAGGCGACTTAGTTACACGTACACCATTTATTTCAGGGTTCGTAAGAATTTCCAATCACCCAGGTATGAACAGCGAATCCAACAACATTATGGTTAATTCCCTTAGAAAAAGCCAACCAGTCAGGCTTACACGAGTTAAGACTCGCCGCGAGGATGGATTGCATGCCATTGAGTACCTGAATTTTCAAATGTTGTACGGTCGCTCTAATGGCGATGGACCGTCAGGAGGTTCGGATCCTTTAGCCACCCTTATGGATTTCCCCATCTGGATTGTCAGAGATCCAAATAACCCAACCGGTTCTCCCCTACGCACATCGGATGGCGTTGCCTATGTATATGGAGTTCGAACAACTGTAATGTCTCTGTACGAGAGCAAAATCAAAGGTAAGACAAATGGGGATCCAATGCCGGATGCACAGCCGGATCCAATCTATGGTGGCGGCAATCAGTGGGAGTGTCTCATTGCACCACTGCCCGACAAGTACGTCAGCAAGGACGAAAAAGATATCACGAAATTAGCCAAATACATCAATACAAACAACGCCGAACTAATTGACGAAACAATGATAGGACTTAAGCCGAACAAGAACGTGATAGCCGACCAATGGTATTCCGATCTCGTCTATTATCTTGGACCACATGACGATGGTAGAAACGTATACGGAAGCACCGCTCACCCCCATATATGGTCTCGCAGGCCAAAAGTCGATTCCGGACTTGCCGTAAAGCTTTGCCAGAGTGCGCCGGATTTAGGCTACAAGAGTGGCTGGAATGACACAGACCCAAGCAAGGGGCAGCAGGCTCCGAAAGTTGGCTATTGGCTTACCAGCAAAGAAAGTGGCAATGGACCGGGTGCCGATCCGTTTTCCGGAATGCTGATACTAGGTCCAGGTAGAGGCAATGTCGAAGTAGATCATCCGGCACAATTCGAATCGGCTAGAGCAGGACGAGTCAAGGAGCTCATCTTTGCCGACGAAGCGCCCAACTTCTGGTCTTTAGCTCAAATGAACGAAGATGCAGCCGCTATGGGAACCAATTTGTCTAGTCAGTATTCGGAGGAGCTGAAATTTCTGCACGCTGGAATTATCTCCAGGCTCGTTACGCGTCTTAACCAGATTGCCCAATTGCCACCAAAGGATCCTTCAAAGCCTGAGGATGCGTCCAAACGTACTAAGATTACTGAAGCAGACTTGAAGGCATTTTTTCTTTCATCAGATGCGAACAATCCAACGTTAGCCATGGGACAATCGGCCTATATATATATAGACAAAACTCTCGGTAAACCTGAATTTGGTTATTTGGTTTGCCGAACAGCCGGCAGCACGCCGAAAGAACTGACCTCGAGCAATGTTGTGGTGGATGGCAAGCCCGTAGGAGAGGCTCTGGATAAGGAGACTGAACGTTCTGCCAACCCGTTTGATGTAGACACCAATTCGGTTGCCTACCTCGGACCGCGTTATCCAAATTCAGAGAAGCTCTACAACATTCGAGAGGACTGGCAATTTCAGCAGCCATTTGTTAATCAGCAAGCAGCCAGTGCAACGGTTCCGGCCGAGGGAACGGCCACGGACATGCGCTGGTGGGCAATGTACGTGCTGACGCCATGTACAGGAGCCAGCGGCGGCATACTCTGCGACCTTAGCTTGCGTGAATTCTTCAACCAACCAGACGCAGCAGCCGGCTGGAACGGTAAACAATCACAGGCCGGCATGCCCGGACCTTGTGCCACCACGCTCACTAGCGCAAGCGGCAACTTCCACGGTTCAAGACCAATTGATTGTCCGTGCGAGTGCTTCCCTGACTTCGTAAATGCGTTTTTACCTGATACTGCAACCAGGACCCGCATCGCCTTCGAGAATGCCGGCAAAATTAAACCACGCCGTGCAGGCATTCACGGACAGCCGCACGGTGGGGGGACACCGCCGCCGAATGATGGCGAAGACAACCCAACGGCAACCCGATGCAAGGCCAACTGCAGTCACGGAGGACCTTGCTAACAACGACGACAGCAATTCGGCAATGCCGACCCAACGTAAAAAGGCGCTGTTCGCAGCGCCTTTTTACTAAGCACAATTAGAAACCACTAAATTCCAACAATGCGCTCTTTCTTGTCAATACAAAAACAATAGCAAGAGCTAGAACAAACTCGGTGCTTTACACTTGTCCTACGCGTCGTCGCTTGCCCTTGAGTTGACTCATCCGATGCTCCAAATCCTAGATCATTGGCAATACAAGTTGGTCGGGCGACGCCGACCCTACCGTATTGAAGCAAGGGGCTATTGTTTCTTTGTGACGGACAAATGAATGTTGGTTCCTTTACCGGCAGAGCGCAACACCACTCGACACGTCATGCCATCCTTATAGCCTGAAATGTTGCCGACGCCTACGCCTCCCGGCATGCCTTCTTGAAGCTGCCAGCCGGCGGTCTTGAGTCCGGATCTATACCAGTTCAAGACGGAGTCGATATTATCAGTCGATGCTATGTCCACACTGGTATTGGAGCCAAGACCACAAGTGCGTGAATAGCCACCCATAAAGCGTCCCGAGTATGCAGGAATAGGAAAGTTCGCTGGTGGCGCCGACAACTCAGAACGGCTGGTGTCCTTCGCCAAGTCACACCAATTACCTGTTTTTGGCTTTATCTTCTGATACTTGGGTTTTTCTCCAGGTTTGCCCTGCTGCTGAGCGATGCCCGACTGAGCCGCCATTCCCAAAATACTAATAGCCATGCCAATACATGCCATTTGTTTAGTAAAACCGAATTGCGTCACTGGACTATCCTCCTAACCGCACTTCGTGCCTAGCACGTTGCCTAAATTGACTTAGTAATTACTGCCAGAAGTATACTTCTTTATCTAATGATATATACCGTCCTAATCGAGCAAAAGTTCACAAAAACCGGAAGTAGTTAATCATTCTATTTAAAGTTATCGGACATTTATACCAATGTCTATAGTATCATCGGTTTTCAAAATGGGTTTTTGAGTTTCACCGTGAAAGAATCCGCAGAATAATCCGGCGGACTCTTTCTCTCTGGCAATTCAGTGACTGTTGTCTTAAGCGCACAAAAGATGAAATAAAATATTCCAATTATGGACAAGATGGGTATCGCTCCTAGTATCAAAATGGCGATAGACCTACCCGTGCCACCAATATACACGCCACTTAAATTCCGACAATTCGCTCTTTCTTTACCACGTTAATAGTGCCCTCTTGTGGAATCATCGGCAATGGTACCGGAGGCTTCATTTTTAGCACTATGGTTAGCGAAACACTTGCACCAATTGCATCACCCACATTCCACACTATTGGTTGCAACTTCAAACTGGTGATCCACGGCGGCAGCGTCTGAGGTGGTGTCTTATTCTCTGGCAAGGCTTTTTCAGCGGCTCTTTGAGCATCCGCTGCATTGGATTGGTTGGCAGCTGCGCGCACAGCATCCTTTGCGATGGTTTCTGCCATCTGATTAGCAAGACCAAATGCAGCAATATCAAACAAGAATAAAACAACCGGAATTAAGACAAGCAACCCTACGGCAACTGCTACCAGTTCTTGTCCAAGATTGTTTCTACGTTTCATAGTAGCATCATTACTCATCACTACGGAGTAGGAGGGGCTGTGTAGTCGCCACTGTTTTCCAACAATCGCTGACCACTAAAAACAAAAGAAATTGGGGCACCAAAGCCAGGTATATGACTCAGTCCAGGAATACTGATCAATGAATTGGCAGTCACCTTAGTCGTCACTGTCACTTCAACGTCTGTACCTACTCCGGTGGCTTTGTAGGTAACGTCTGTCTCTGGCAGCGACTGTCCTTGGTTGACGAATTTACCCATGCCGGTAGCTGCCCAATCAGCAGTAATTTGGTCCATTTCAGCTTTAACTTCGGCATTCTTTGTCAAAGCCGCTTGCCGCAGTTGCACAAAATTTAGATAGTAGCCGGCGCCATAGGTAAAACTGAGAAATAGATAGTCAATAAACGGGAAAAACACAACGACGAGTATTACCCCAAGAGCAATGGCAAATTCAGCGCTGTGCGCTTGCCCTTTGTGTAATCGCCTATGCTTTAAATGACTGAGCCAATTCATACGCTAAAATCCCGCCGCAAAGGGCTCCCCTTTACTATTATTCCCTATTGGTGTCCTTAGATATTTCACTCCATTTGCCAACTTTCGGAGATACCTTCTGGTACTTGGATTTTTCACCCTCCTTACCCGCTTATCCGCGTTGTCTCTAGCACGCTGTCGCAATAGTAAATACTAATAACTGCATTAAGTATACTTCTCCGCCTAAAGCTATATACCGTTCAAACAGCTTCAACTTCACAAATTCCTCTGGGAGTTAATCAATCTAATCGAATTTATCGGACACCTACGCCAGGGCTTATAGCGGGTTCACTGGACTGTAGTCATTTTCAAAAGCGCAGACAGCCCGCCTTTTTTCGGCAAGCCTAATTTGTCCGCTAGGAACTCTTCCAGTTTATCCGCGGAAATTCGGTCCTGGGCACCAGTATCTCTGTGTCTGACTGTCACCGAACCTTCGGCAATACTTTCGCCATCGACAGTTACGCAAAGCGGAGTGCCTACTTCATCCATTCGGGCGTAACGCTTACCAATTGACTGCTTAACATCCAATTGGCAGACATAGCTTTGCCTCAAGTAGAGATAAATCTTCTCGGCCATTTCCGGCATTCCGTCTTTATTTACCAGAGGGAAAATGCCGACTTTTATCGGCGCTAACTCCGGCGAAAGGCGCAATAATTCCGGTGACGGACGTGATTCATCATAGTGATACGCATCACAGAGGACCGCCAAGACAGCTCTGGTCAATCCACTGGAAGGCTCAATAACGTGCGGTAAATAAGCGGAATTAGTACCCTGGTCAAAATAGGACATTTTTGTCTTGCTGAATTCCTGGTGTTGAGTCAAATCAAAATCACCACGATGGGCAATGCCTTCTAATTCGCCGAAGCCGCCCTGACTAAAAGGATATCGGTATTCAATATCCGTGCACGCAGTTGAATAATGTGACAACTCATTCTTATCGTGAGCACGCAGGGAAATATTTTCGTCTCTTACGCCAAGACTCTTCCACCAAAGTCTTCGTTGTTCAACCCAGAATTCAAACCACCTATTGGAGGATTCCGGTTCACAGAACCATTCCAACTCCATTTGTTCAAACTCTCGACTGCGAAAGATGAAGTTGCGTGGTGTTATTTCATTGCGGAATGCCTTACCGACTTGCGCAATACCAAAAGGGACTTTCGTTCGGCACGCATCCAGCACATTCTTGAAATTGATGAAGATACCTTGTGCTGTTTCCGGACGTAAGTATGCAATTGAGTCAGAACTCTGCAACGCACCAATGGAAGTGCTCAACATGAGATTAAATGCGCGAGGTTCAGTCAATGATCCAGGCTGAGAAACATCCGGTCCAATAACCTTCGCGCGTTCTTCGACGGCAAGTCCTGAATAGGGAATACCATCTACGATGGCCGGCAATGTCAATTTCTGTCCAAGCTTTCTGCCTAACTCGTTAACACGGCTCTTTACCTTTTCCTCCAGGTCGTCACCATCAAGAATGGCTGCCCAACCAAGGACCTCTTCAGGTCTGTTTGCGGGAATAAGTTTGAAGCAAAGCAAATGATCAGCTCGATAGCGCATTTTGCTTTCCTTGCAATCCACCAATTCATCATGGAAGCCTTCGGTGTGTCCGGAAGCTTTCCACACAGTCGGGTTCAAAATAATAGACGAGTCAAGACCCAAGATGCTCAACGGGCTACCGTCCGGACCAAGAGGCGGACACTCAACCATGCTCCGCCACCAGGAATCACGAATATTGTTTTTTAGTGCCGCTCCCAACGGACCATAGTCCCAAAAGCCATTCATGCCACCATATATCTCGGAAGACGCAAAAATCAGTCCGCGTCTTTTGCACAATGACACTAATCGAGACATGATATCTGTGTCTGAATTTGACGGCATGCATTAGCTCCAATTCACTCGTAAATATGTTCAAATCAGCCTGGGAAGAGGCGGATCTTCAACTAATTTGTGATTTTTGCATATTCACTAGGGCAGATCAAGTGTGTGCCAGAGAAGCTGTAGCACAAGTGAGCCGCCTCAGCGTTGTAAAGCCCATTGTCTGAGCCGGGACAGAAATCCGAAGGGTGTCACCTACGGTGTGCTGTCAAGCCCCTTGTACATTTCTGGGCGCCTATCCTGCAGAGAATTGAAGCCGGAACGAATTTCGGAAATTCTCTCTGCGGTGATCTCAGATACAATCAATCCTTCACCAACTTCAGAGCAAGAAGAAAGTGTCGTGCCAAATGGATCCAAGATCTGGCTTGCTCCACAAAACGTTACCGGTCCGTCTTGTCCGACACGGTTTGCTGCAGCAACGAAAATTTGATTTTCGATTGCTCGTGCGGCTACCAAAGTTTTCCAATGACTTAGTCGTGGAAACGGGAATGCCGAACTGATTAGCAAAAGTTGTAGACCGTTGATAGCATAAAGCCGAGATAGTTCTGGAAAGCGAAGGTCATAGCAGACCATAACTCCACAGAGTAAATCATCAACCTGGAATGTTGTTGTATTAGCACCAGGCTTGAGATATCGCTCTTCGTGGACAGGTGCACCTGTAAACAGGTGTATTTTTCTGTAATGCCCTATCACCTTACCTGAAGGATTGATAGCGGCAACTGCATTGTACACATCGCTACCCACTCGCTCGGAAAGCCCGGAGACGACATAAATGTCATGTTTCTTAGCAGCGTCTTGAAGCGTGGACAGAAACTGGTCTTCTTCCCACCGGCTAGCGCTGCGAGTTATAGTTTCCATCTCATAACCGGTATCAGACATCTCAGGAAACAAGATCAATCTACAACCTTGAGAGGAAGCCTTTCCTATGTACTGCTGAACCCGCTGCGCGTTTTCAGCAGGCTGTCCTAGTTTTGCTGCGAATTGTACAACACCAATTTTCATCTT
>SBAT01000248.1 GCA_005240105.1 Chloroflexota bacterium | reverse complement strand
TTCCTGACTTTTGTATAGAAGTTATGGACGATGTTTTCAATCTCAACTGTGGTTATGCCGAGCACTTTTGCTCTGCTTTCACCATAACTGTGTGATCTTGTATATGGTGCATCTGTTTGTTCGGGCTTTTGGGTGCATTTACCCCGATAGTTGCCTTTCTCATTTGGTCTGTCCTTTCTTTGGTAATTGGACTTGGTGGCATGCTGCTTATTCTGGGTAGAGAATGGCGCTTACCACCAAGGTATATGGTTTTGACTATAGCTGCTACGCTGGCTATGTTTCCTTCTATGGCCAATTTTACACTTGGTCAAGCGGCATGGTTTTTGCTTGGCACCACTTGCCTCTATTTTTGGTCTCTATATAAGCGAAAGGACTTATTGGCCGGACTGTCCCTGGCTCTAATTAGCATCCGTCCTCAGTATTGCTTGTTTTTCTTGATACCGGCAGTAGTTAATAGACGCTGGCGATTACTGGCATATTTTGCTTCTGGCATGGTGGCACTTCTTCTTCTGGCGGGGTTCACTCTGGGCTGGCGGACTGTACTCGATTATCCGCAAGTGGTGCTTTACGCGGAGTCCACCGGCAAACATTTATGGGGTGCGGGAGTACAAAGGAACCTTGTTTCAATACGGGCATTGCTTAATCTGTTTCTGCCCACCGCGCTTTCCGTACAAGTCGGGTTACTTTTGTTTTTAATCAGCCTGCTGTTTTCCGCATGGCTGTGGCTCAAATCAAAGAATCAAGACAACCAGACTTTCGCTTGGTTGGTCAGTATCACTATCTTGCTTGCCTTAATAAGCAGTCCGCACACGTACGTTTATGATCTATGCCTGTTGGCATTGACTTTTATGACCTTGAAGCAAGTTTCTTCTTTTAAGAGCTTTCAAGCCATGCCGTTTTCTTTGCGTATTTGGTATGTCCTTCTTGTCGCTTATCCCATACTCAGCTGGTGTGCTCGCTTTCTGGCTACATGTCCGGACACGGCTGCGCTTGTAGTGCAAGCACCAGGGATCTTGTTTCCCTTGATAAATATTGCACTTCTCGTGGTTGCTGCTTTCTATTACTGTCGGACCAGGGTTGATTAGTTGTTCACGTGAGTCAAAACACGCTTCGGTCCGTGAATTGGATCTTCAATGATGATTGTTTGATCGCGCATTGGTCCAACACTGACGATAGCTACTGGAACTTCCAATTCCCCGGCAATGAAATCGAGATAGCGCTGAGCTTGTTTCGGCAAGTCCTTAAAGCTGCGGCATTGACTTGTCGATTCTTTCCAGCCCTTGAATGTTTCGTAGATAGGCTCTGCGTCTCTGAATTCACCAGCAAGCGAGGAGATGTTCTTGATGATAGAACCGTTTTGCTTATTGCGATAACCTACGCAGACTTGGATCTCATCGAATTCATCCAGTACATCAAGCTTGGTGATAGCCAGGCAATCTAGGCCATTAATACGTACTGCATAGCGGCCGATGACGGTGTCAAACCAACCGCAACGTCTTGGACGACCGGTTGTCACACCGACTTCTGCCCAGGCTTTGCCGACTTGACGCAAGTCTTCGCCAATTTTCCCTTCTTGTTCGGTTGGAAATGGACCTTCGCCAACACGGGTCATAAAGGCTTTGGATACCCCGATGACGCGGTCAATGATGGTTGGACCAATACCGGCACCAGTACATGCTCCGCCTGCCGATGGGTTAGAGCTTGTGACGTACGGATAACTACCGTGATCGAGATCAAGTAAAGTACCTTGAGCTCCTTCAAACAAGATGTTTTTACGTTCTTGAACGGCGTTGAAAATAATCGCTGAGGTGTCGCAGACGTACTTGGCCATTTGCTTGCCGTAGTCTAGGTATTCTTCGTAAACGGCGTCCACATCAAACGGTGGCAAGTTGTAGAGACGCTCAAGAATTATGTTCTTCTTGGGCACCAGCCATTCAAGCTTGCCGCGCAACACTTTGGCATCGAGCAAATCTTCTATGCGAATTCCGGAACGCGAACACTTATCGGCATAGGTTGGGCCGATACCACGCTTTGTGGTGCCAATCTTGTGGTCGCCACGAGATTCTTCGTCGGCAGCATCAATGGCCAGGTGATAGGGCATGGTCACATGAGCTGTGTTGGATACCTTGAGCCCAGAATCATCGAGTCCACGATCGGTCAAACCTTTTAATTCCTTGACGAATGCCTTTGGATCAATAACCATGCCTGGTCCCAAAACGCATGTCTTTCCTTTGTACAAGATGCCTGATGGAATCAGGTGAAACTTAAACGTGTCGCCGTCTACAACCACTGTGTGACCGGCATTTGCGCCACCCTGATAACGGACCACTATGTCGGCATTCCGAGAAAGAAGGTCCGTGACCTTAGCCTTACCCTCGTCACCAAATTGTGCACCAACGACTATTACGTTTGCCAAGACAGTTGCCTCTGTTTGTTTGTGGTTTTAATTCAGTCCAAATCGCCAGGCTTTATTCCCGCACCTTGAGGGCAAGTCCGATTTGAAACGGAGCTCGGGGCGGCATGAGACCAGCCTTTTTAGACCTCAGATAGTCTAGGTCAGGAGTCCTGTGATGTCAAAGGAATAAGG
>SBAT01000247.1 GCA_005240105.1 Chloroflexota bacterium | reverse complement strand
TGCCTGTTAACTCCTTCGAAGAAGCAATCGAAGTAGCCAACGGTACTGATTACGGCTTGTCTTTGTCCATGTACACCCAAGACGTAAATCGTGCCTTCACAGCCATTGAAGAGCTGGAATCAGGCATCGTTTACATCAACGCTCCAACTATCGGTGCTGAAATTCAGTTGCCATTTGGCGGCGTCAAGCAAACTGGCAACGGTCACCGTGAAGCTGGTATCACCGCAATCGAACAATTCACAGAGTGGAAGTCAATCTATGTCGACTACTCTGGCAAGCTGCAAAAAGCGCAGATCGACACTCACAACAATCAACAATAATCACACCTGGAGACGAAACAAATGAACTTCGAATTCACACAAGAACAGCTCGATATGCGCAACCACATGCGCGAATTTGCTGATCGTGAAATTGCCCCTAAAGCACAAAAGAACGATCGTGATTGCAAATTCGACTGGGATATCGCCAAGAAGATCTTCGCTGAAGGCTTCCTTGGTTGCCCAGTGCCGGAGAAATACGGCGGTCTAGGAATGGACTACATCGCTTACGGTCTGATGACCGAAGAAGTCAACCGCGTATGTTCATCCACCCGTACATTGTTCTCAGTGCAGACATCACTCGTTGCTCTGACCATCCTCAAATGGGGAACAGAAGAGCAGAAGATGCATTACCTGCCTAAGATGTGTAATGGCGAATTCATTGGTTGCTTCGGTTTGACAGAACCAGAAGCCGGCTCGGATGCTGCCAACCAGCAAACAAGAGCTGTCAAAGACGGCAACGACTACCTGTTGACCGGTCAAAAGACCTGGATCTCCTGCGGTTCAATTGCCACCCACGCGCTGGTATTTGCCACCGTTGATAAATCCCTGGGTCACAAGGGCATCACTGCCTTCATCGTCGACACCAAATCCAAAGGCTTCACCGCAAGAAGCATCCACGGCAAGTTGGGTCTACGCGCCTCCGACACCTCTGAGCTCTTCTTGGATGAAGTCCGCGTACCGAAAGAAAACATCCTAGGTGAAGTTGGACAAGGCTTCGCTATCGCCATGTCAGCCCTCGACAACGGTCGCTTCTCAGTAGCAGCTGGTGCCGTAGGTCTCGTACAAGGCTGTATCGATGCTTGCACCAAATACGCAATGCAGCGCCGGACTTTCGGTGTGCCCATCGGCGAGCACCAACAAGTGCAAGCGATGATTGCCAACATGGTTGCCGACTGCGAAGCTGGTCGCTTGTTGTACCTGCGCGCAGCCGACTTGAAAACACGCGGCGTCCGTAACACCTTAGAGACATCAATCGCCAAGTTATTCTGCGGCGAAGCTGCCAACCGCGCCGGTCACGACGCAGTACAAATCTTCGGTGGCTACGGCTTCTCCGATGAGTACCCAGTCGAGCGCTACTTCCGCGATGCCAAAGTATTGAACATATACGAAGGCACCCGCGAAATCCAGCGCTTGATCATCGCTCAAGATGCCCTCGGTATCAGATATGCCAACGGCAAAGTAACAGGCAAACCAACAGCCCTAGCTGGAGTTGGTGTATAACCAACACCCTAGCGTTAGATAGATGCAGAGGGGGTGGTCCAACGATCACCCTCTCTTTTTGGAAACACATGATCAAACAAACACAATTCCGAATTTCAACTATCGCCAGCGAAATGAAACTTGACGACATTTGCGACATGCTGTGGCGTTCTTATTGGGCTGAAAACCGCAGCAAAGAAGCGATTGAGACATCAATCAAAAATTCTTGTTGCATTGGTATATTCGATGGCGATCGGCAGATAGCGTTTACGAGGATAGTCACAGACTACTCTACGATTGCCTACATTTGCGATGTAATTGTTCATGAAGACTATCGCGGAAAAAGCCTGGGCAAACAGATTATGAAAACTACAATGGAACATCCGGAATTACAAACAATTGAGAGATGGGCGCTGGCTACAAAAGACGCGCATGGATTGTACGAGCAATTCGGATTCAAGGTAAGCGAATTCCCCGAAAACCGTATGGAAATTCGCAATCGCAAATAGGGGTTCACTGACAGTGCAAGCAACGCAAACTAGGCGTGAGACATTCAAAGCAGTTCCATCTGTATATCTACTTCTGATCAAAGATGGGAAAGTCCTCCTCTCCAAACGCGCTAATACTGGTTATGAAGACGGGAATTATGGATTTGTAGCCGGTCATGTGGAAGCCGGTGAATCGCTTCGCGCTGCTCTTGCCAGAGAGGTGGCAGAAGAGATTGGTCTTGTGATTCCGGAAGATACTATTGAGCACGCTTTGACAATGTATCGTTTCGCTCCCGCATCTAATCCTCCGGAACGCATTGAGTTTTTCTTTGTTGTGAAAAGCTGGAAGGGAGAGCCGGAGAATAAAGAACCAAACAAGTGCACAGAACTAGTTTGGTTTGATATTCACAGGCTTCCAGCAAACACAATTCCATATATCAAACATGCACTCAAACAAATTATTTTTGGAAATAGCTTCTGCGAATTTGGATTTAAAATGCCCCTTGTAAAAGAAATTACCGTTGAAGAGACATTGCCGCTTCGCTCAGCCGTACTACGCGACGGCAAGCCATTTGACGAGTGCCGCTTTGCTGAAGATGGAAAACAAGGAAGCTTTCACCTCGGCTACTTCTACGATGAACGCTTAGTGGGCATTGCCTCCTTCTATCCAATAGGCTTCGACAATATCGAAGAACCCGGCATTCAGCTGCGCGGCATGGCTGTCGATGCGCAATACCAAGGGAAGGGCATTGGCAAAGCCCTTGTGAAATTTGCCGAGGAGAAGATAAAAGCTGATCCGACAATTACGCACATTTGGTGCAACGCAAGGCAAATCGCCTACAAATTCTACGAATCGCAAGGCTTCGGCTACGTGTCAGAAGAATTTGACATCGCAACGATTGGTCCGCATCGCAAGATGCTTAGAGCCATGACATCAGGATCTTGAGATTTTATCTTTGTGTTTGAACTTTTTCGCAGATTTTCCGTCAATACGTATCGATGAAAAACTTTGGGATCATGAAGAACGCTTGCTCAAGCTTGAACGGAATTAGCGGTTGTAAAGTTAGTTTCCGGGTCCGCATTTCAAGGAGCCTAAGACATTGCCCGGAGCAGTGGATTTTACAGGCATGAAAACAGATGGTCCTTGTCCAACATTACGGACACCTTCCAGCCAGCCATCCCAAGTTGGCGCCGAGACTGGGACAGCGGCGATATCAGTCATGTCAATCTTTGATGGAAGCAGTGGCAGCCCTGTTTGTAGAACGTTGCACTGACCAGTTATTGTCACTATCAATAAATTATTGGCGACAACGGCTGTTGCTTTAGGGTTTGACATAGGCAAAGAAATTGCACTTATTAACTCACTTGCCTTAGTCTGTGCCAGTTGGTTCAAATCTTGTCCAGATTGATTATCGGCTAAGTAGTTTGCTGTTTGATCAGTAACCAGTCCTAGCTTTACCTTATAGCTATTAGCCAGGTAAGTATCGGTTAGGAGAAGTACCGCACCTATAGTTACGGCAATTACAATAATCAGACCAACAGACCCTTCCACCAATGTTTGTCCACACTGGCTTGCTCTTGTTTGGTTCATGAAGGTATTGAGCGTCATAATATTTTGCCTAGCTTAAGGAATGACCGGTCTGTCTTTTGTAACGCCGGTTACATTACCAATTGGAGAAAACTTAACGGGTACATAGTTGTTACCGGCGCCGAAGGTTTGCAACCAGCCATCCCAGGTCGTGGTGGTACTACCACCGGTGCCGACAATTGCTGCTCCGATATCTTTGACTGATATGCTGATTGGTAAAACACTGAAGTTATTCTGGAAGAGCTTACAACGACCTTCAATTGTTACTATTACTTGTTGACCGCTTCTCTGTGCATGTACGTCAAGCTGTGTAATCGGCAATTTCATTGCTTGAATCATCTCTTGCGTTTTTTGCATTGCATCCTGATCTAGATTTTGTGATCCACCGACTAGATACTGTGCCACGTGATTAGTAATGAAGCTCAATTTTTCCTTGTAGTAGTTCGTCATGCCGACATCGCAAACTAGAACGCATGCCATTGTTACCAGTCCAACCATAACAACAAGGGCCACGACGGCTTCAACTAGACCTTGCCCTCTTCCTGTGCGATAGGTCATGGCGCTAATCCAGCATGAGTGAATCCAACAACCGGACCGGATGGATTCGCCGGTGTATCGACGCATGGAATGTAGCAATCGACTACACCTACTGCATGCACGCAACCTGTCCATGGGCTGCTTGAGGTGATTTTTGATGGTGTTGCCGTTTGAGTGTCGGTAAGTGTGACAGCCATTGGAATAATGTTGACAGTGCCTGTGACAGTGACCTGCATCTTTTGACTGTTGCCCTTTGCAGTTGCTGTTTGGTTGTTGATTGTTAACCCCATTCCTGAATAGAGTTGTTCTGTGATTGCTTTTGCTTGCTTATCGAGGTCATGTCCATTGTTTTGGCTAAGCAGATACTTCGATGTTTGGCTGGCTACGAAACTCATTTTTTCTTTGTAGCTATTGGCCATGCCGGTACTACAAAGAAGCATGCATGCAGCCGCTGTGCCGATTCCTAGAATGACCACAGCTATTATTCCTGCGACAATGCCTTGTCCCTTGGCACTACGTTGTAGTTTGCGTCGGACTGTTCTTGCCATTATCACATTAACCCAAACACACCATCCGGCCAGGGTATCATTCTGAAAATACTTTTGTCAATTGCAGAACTAGATCGCCTTGAAGCAAGCGACCTAGTCATGGATGTACGCTTCGTTTCCTTGGGCACTAGAGAGTGAGTGCATCCGTTGAAACGGCGCAGAGATTGTGAATTCTTTGGCATGTCATTGGAAGATCCATGTCCAGCCAGTCATTCTTGCCTGTCAGTTGTACTCTTGCTTCCTTAATGGCTTGCTTGAGAGCAATATAAGTGGATGCTCCTAAGGTAAGCGATGATTCAGTAAAGGACTTAGAGGCTTTTACCGCGTGTTTTTCGGCAATTGCTTCTCTGGCATTGCGTTCTTGATCTACAGGATG
>SBAT01000079.1 GCA_005240105.1 Chloroflexota bacterium | reverse complement strand
GCCTAGCCAGAATCATTGGCTCATCAAGCCGGAAAGCAAGGCATATTATTAAGTAGGTAGCTAAAGCACAGGCTCCAGCAACTGAAAGTCGCAAAAGCAAACCAAACCAGCTGCCAGCCAGGAATGCAGAAGGAATCACCTGCAGTGAAAGCCACGCTGCTGCACCGCAACCTGCCGAGGCTAATAACATTACGAAAATAGGTTTGATCAGCTGCATCGAACCGACGTGACCAATTTTCTTTCGCAACAACCAGCTCAGCATGACAAAGTTAAAGACGGTAGTTAGGGTCGTGGATAAGGCAATACCAGCTAATCCCATTGGACCAACCAATAGCCAGTTGATCAGCAAGTGCACAAAAATAGCCATCAAACCGACATGATAAGGCGTCTTCGAATCATGATGCGCGTAAAAGACACGTGTCATCAAGTCTCGCGCAACATAAAAGAATATCGACGGTACAAGGTAAATGAGGGCTACAGTAACGAGTTCCGTAGATTCACGGCTAAAGTGCCCGCGCTGGAATAGCAGTTGAATAATTGGTTCCGGAATTGCCAGAAGCAACGCTGCCGCCGGCAGAGCTAAGAACCAGAGAAACCTTAGCGCTCGTCTTAATTCCACCTTCAGGTCATCAACTTTATTGGCTGCAACTTGTTCCGTAAATCGCGGCAAGATAGGAACGAGCATGGCCGTCAAAAGAACGCCTAAAATAAGTTGAATTAAGCGATTGGCGTTAACCAGCGCAGTAAACGAACCTTCGGCCAATTGCGAAATGAAAAAGATATCCACATAAATATTGAGCTGTCCGACAGAAGTGGAAACTATAGCCGGCCAGAGCATGGCGCCATATTTGGCAAGCTCTGGCTCTGCCTTTAATGAAAACCCAAGTTTGGCTGACTTAAGAGTGCCAGGTAATTGAGCGAGCAATTGTCCAATGGCACCAATCAATGTTCCAACCGCCAAACATAATCCACCCATACTTGGCTTCAGCACATAGACAGCAAAGATTATCGCTAAACTGGCAATGGCCGGTGAAAGAGAAGGCCAGGTAAATCGACCATAGACGTTTAACACGCCGTAAGAAATGCCCACCAAACCAGCAATGACAATGAGCGGCACCATAATCTGCAATTGCAAAACCATTTCATGCCAGAGAGCCTGCCGATAATCGGCAGTATGACCAGGAGCTGGAGCAAGCAAAGTTACAAGTTGAGGCGCGCAAACAAAAACCAATAAAGCGATAGCTAATAACCCTAAGAAGGTGATCAGAAAAACTTGCCCAATTACGATGCCGATGTCCTTATCGTTCTTGCGTGGTGTCAGAATGGCTACTGTGGCTGAGTGAAAGGGTCCGCCTAAACCACCGAAGAGGATGAGAATGCCGCCCGTCAGTATGTAAGCCATGTTGTAGGCATCGGCAGTTAATGATGTGCCAAACTCTTGTAAAACAACAACATCGCGAGCCAATCCAACAAATTTCGCCGCGATAGTAAGCAATGCCACAAGCCCGAATACTTTGCCTAAGCTTGGGCCTTTTTTTTGCTCCGGCGAGGCTGTTTCTTCCAACAGCTCGATGCCGTCGGCCATGCGGCTACTATCGCCGTCACCGACAAAAACTTCTGGTGGATTATTGTCCTCTGCTGCCACTCTCGACCTTGGGTTTTGCCAGTTTGTCTGCCGCTTCCTTAGTAGCCAGATTAGCCAGTTCACCGGCATATTTTACCGATGGTGGAAGTGATGCCTGCCCGGCGCTGGTCTTGCCGCCGATTGTCACGTTCTTGCTTGGTGGAACACCTAAATAGCGAGCAGCTTCCATACAAATAGAATTGAAAACAGGTCCGGCAATGGTGTTACCCCAGCGACCGTCTGTTTGCGGGCTGTCAACGACTACCAGGCACAACAATTGCGGAGCTTCGGCCGGCAAATAACCAATAAAGGAAGCAACCGTAGCACCGGCTACATAACCTCTTCCCCCACTAATTGATTTTTGGGCAGTACCTGTTTTGCCAGCCACACGATAACCAGGCACCTGTCCAGCCATCTGCGTGCCACCAGCAATGTTTTCCGCCAATAGATATGAAATTGTCTGCGCTGTTTCCTTAGAAATGACATTGCGCCTGTTGGGCTCTGTCCACTTCTCGGTAACTCCTGTTTTAGGATCGTAAACCCTGCGAATTATATGTGGTGCCACCCATGTTCCACCGTTAGCAACAGCACCGACTGCTGATACCAGCTGCAACGGTGTAACAGCCACTGCCCCCTGTCCAAAACCAGTGGCGGCCGAATCGATCGGACGCCAATATTTGTGGTCCAGCAAGAGCCCGGCAGATTCGGCTGATAATTCAATTTTTGTAGGCTGCCCAATACCGAACTCACGCAATTTCTTGTGGAATTGCTGAGGCGTCATGGTCAGGGCAACTTGAGCGGCGGCAATATTACTTGAGTGGATGAACAAGTGCAGCAAATCAATTGCACCATGCCCACCTTTTTCGTGGTTATGGATTGTGCGGTTACCTACCTGCAATGAGCCGTTGTCGACAAAAGTACTGTCCGGTCGAATGGTTCCCAGATCAAGAGCAGAAGCTACGGTAAGCACTTTAAAAGTAGAACCCGGCTCATAAACATCGACCATGGACCAGTTCTTCCGCACTTGGTTGGCATATTTGGAATACTCATTTGGATCGTAGCTTGGGTAATTTGCCCAAGCCAATATCTCGCCTGACTGTGGGTTGGTCATAATCACTGTCCCGCGCAAAGCATGCGAGTGTGCGCACATAGCACCCAATTCCTTCTCTGCTAGATGCTGCAAGTAATTATCAATAGTCAATTCAATCTGCCGGCCTAACGGTGGCGTTATTTCCTTAACCGGTGTGGAATCAGCCGACAACATAATTGGATGACCATGTCCATCCAATTGTTGTTTGTGCATATTGCCGGTGTTCTTCAATGTCTCTTCGCCGACCTGCTCAACGCCACCTTGACCGTGAGTATCCATGTTCACATAACCAAGCACATGGGCAGCCAGTTTTCCTTCCGGATAATGACGGAATGCTCTGGGATGAATATCAATACCAGTCCAATTAAGTGCCTGCAGCTCGTCTACTTCTTCACGCCCCAAGTGTCGAGCCAAGGTAATTACCGGATAACCGGCAACCAATTGATTTTTGACCTTCTCTTTATCCAGGTGCGCAATTGCTGCCAGAGTCTCTGCTGCTTCGTCAACAGATGCTTTTATCAGTTGCGGGTGCACATAAACATCATAACGAGTGGTATCAATAGCCAGAGGCAGACCATGTCTGTCTGTAATTGCCCCTCTATGAATCAACAGTTTGCTTTGCTGGCGTTGCACTTCCGCTTTATGCGTAAGCTCCTGCCCCTTAAAAATTTGCAAGTAATATAGACGGCCCATAATGGCCAGCCCACCAAGCAACAAGAGCATTTGTAAGATACGCAAACGTGACAAAGGCCACCGTGCCTGGCGATTTGATTTCTGGCTACGCCTTGCTTTAGGAAACTCGCTTACTGATCCAGGCATCTTTGCCCTGTTTAGTAGCCTGACATTACTGGCAGGTGGTGTTTACGTGGCTCAAACGGCACCATCGCCGGAGGTAACACTTCTTTGACTATCATTACTTGTTCGGGAACTCTCAGAGCCTTGCGTGCTGAAACACAATCAGCAATTCCCTGGAAAGAAATCACGCGCAAAAGTTGAGCCGAAAGTTCTGTATTTTGCTCACTCAAGCGACGGGCTTGTTCTTGCAGCTTGCTTACTTCAGTAGAGGCAGCTACGTCAAAGCCATAGCCTAAAATTGCCAATCCGCACATAGCCATAAGCGATGTGCGCAGAATCTTATTCATGCGAACAGGCCAAGGAATCAGACGCGACTTGGGCTGACTGATAAAAACAGGAGCCAAATGTGTTGGTCTTGCCAGCGCCGGAGCTGCTGGTTGTGGATATCTGGTCGCTCTCTGAGAGAAGCTGTTAGGCGCAGATCTTAAACTCTGCATATATATTCCTTAGGCCAGTTTTTCACCAGCCCGTAGTTTAGCACTACGTGCCCGGGGATTGGCAAGCACTTCTTTCTTATCAGCCACAATCGGTTTGCGGGTGATGACAAGTAATTGAGATCGCTTCGTACAGGTGCATATGGGTTGCCGAGGGGGACATATACAGTTGAGTGCCGCCTCCTTGAAAATTTGCTTAACTATACGGTCTTCAAGGCTGTGGAATGTAATGACCACAAAGCGCGCTCCAGGAGCCAGGAGCTGGATACCTTGTTGTAGAAAGGACTTCAAGCTGCCAAGCTCATCATTGACGGCAATCCGGAGCGCTTGGAAAGTCCTTGTCGCCGGATGCGAATCATCATATTTAGATGGTCTGACACAACCCCTTACAAGGTCTGCCAACGCCAGCGTATTTTTGAATGGTCTTCTCTCTATAATCCTCTTGGCAATTCTGCGGCTGTGTCTTTCCTCGCCATACATGAAAATGATCTCAGCCAATTCTTTTTCTGAGTAGTTGTTGACAATTGCCTCTGCGGTCAAATTCTGGCTTTGATCCATACGCATATCCAGCGGTCCATCTCGTAAAAAACTAAATCCACGTTCGGCATCATCGAGTTGGCGAGATGACACGCCTAAGTCAGCAAGGATGCCACCAGTAACTTGTTGTTCGCCCGCCTCACGCAAAACATCTTCTATTTCAGTGTAGTTAGCATGAAACAAGTGAGCCTTATCGGCTAATTTATTTCGCAACATAGATAGTGTTTGCTTATCGCGATCAATACCGATGAATTTGCCGTCACCGGACAATCGCTTAATCATTTCCTGCAAATGCCCGCCAAAACCGGCAGTGGCATCTACCCAAACCTTGCCCGGATGAAGGTTAAGCTCATCCATCGCCTCGTTGAGCAAAACCGGCACATGGCTAAATGTAGTGGCATCACTTTCGTTCATCACATAGAGAATACATCTCTATCAATGATGACGGTGATTTAGAAAGTCAAAATCCCAACAACAAATATAAATAACTTGCAGGCAAAGCAAAGCCGCAATTGGGCTAATAAGCAGCGGTGAGCACCATTCAGGGCGATCTGTCCACACGTCAAAACAAATTAGTAAATTCATCACCAAAACTGGCAACAAAGACAAAAGAACAATGGTCGTCAATTGCGAGGCCGACGCCGTTGTACCGGCCCAATGCCAACGATAGCCATCCCACCAAAATGTCGGAGCTACCTTCCAGCCTAGATCATTTGCAGGATAGAGGTACCGGCCACCCTTCAGTGGCACGAACATGCGTTTGCAACAATTGCACTTAAACGTCTCTGTCAGCCCATAAGGCTCAACGACCCCGCCAGCGCAACGCGGACAAGGATAATTCTGGCTCAGCGTAATAATCTGCTGCCGGAAAGAGATATGTTGCGATGAGGGATGGAACATAGCCGTTGTCCAGAACGGGGAATTTAAATG
>SBAT01000255.1 GCA_005240105.1 Chloroflexota bacterium | reverse complement strand
TACTGGCATAGGCTAGTCCAAGATGAAGAATTAAGGTTACATTTAGAACTTAGCAAGCTGACCTATCAAAACAAAGGCAGATACGCACACCCTCTCCTTTTGCGCAGAGAGGCTCAGGACTCGCCAAAAAGTTAATTCTCTGCTAAGATCACCGCCAATATGCAAATGTTTGCCTTATTGGGTGCACACCCAGACTTATCGATTGCGGAAATTACCACCCTTACCCAGGCCTCTCCCTCTTGGCAGGCCGGGCAAATTGCTATTTTTGACGACGTCGAAACAAACGTTGAGCAACTCCAACACCGTCTCGGTGGAACGCAAAAACTTGGCGCAATCATTGGCACCGTAACCACGACCGACGTGGACGAACTGACTGCTTTCTTAGTCAGCGATCTTGTGAACGAGATCCCTGAAGGCAAGCTCAATTTTGGACTCAGCGTCTACGGTGAAGGTCAACGTTTGCTCGATGTGCGTGAAGCTACACGTAACCTTGGCTTGGAGATGAAAACTCATCTCAAAGAAGCTAACCGCTCAGCCCGCTACGTTATTTCTCGTGAAGCAACATTGTCCTCTGTCGTTGTCATGAAAAATGGCTTGCTCACTAAGGGCGCGGAATACGTTCTGATTGTGCGCGAGAGCGATATCGCCATTGGTCGCACCGTCGCTGTACAGAACGTTGACGACTGGTCGCATCGTGACTTTGATCGACCTCGCCGCAATGCCAAGCAAGGCATGTTGCCGCCAAAGCTCGCGCGCATGATGGTCAATCTGACCGGACTCGACGGCCATGGAAAAACAATCCTCGATCCGTTCTGCGGTAGTGGCACCGTGCTCATGGAAGCCGGACTTGTTGGCTTCTCTAAAGTTGCCGGAGGCGACATTAATGCTGTGGCCATCTCTGATACGCACATCAATCAGGAATGGCTTGAGAAGCAAGGAATGCAGACGGGCGAACTCGTGACCTACATTGGCCAAGCAAAAGACGTCGCCCAGTATTTACCGCAGCAATTTGCTGATGCCATCGTAACCGAGACGTATCTCGGTCGTCCTCGTCATGGCACTGAGAGCGAACGCGATATAGAAGAAGCTATCGCCTACCTGAGCACACTCTATGAAGAGAGTTTCGCTGCCCTCAAAAACATTCTCAAGCCAGGTGGGGTGGTTGTTATCGCTGCTCCAGTTCACTTTGTGAATGAAAAACCATTCTACGTTCCCGTAACAGATATTTTGCAAAAACTCGGATACACCCCTGCCCCCACTGCTTGCGACAATTTGCTCTATCGCCACAAAGATCAGTTCGTGGGTCGCCAAATCTTGCGTTTCAAGTTGCCGCAGTAATCATTTGGCAAACAGGCGTTTCGTGCTACGCTGAAACTGCTTTCGAGGAGACAACATGACTCGAGACTCGTATCGAGAGGCTCTGCCTGATCAAGATCTTCTTGACGATTTCATGGCGCGGCAAGGAACAGGATGCTACTTCCGAACCCGATCGCAACAGTGCATGACGGCACTGGGACAGATCGGGTTTTGACGTTTTAGAATCGGACGCGTATTTTTTATCCGCACCTTTCTTCGTGCAGGAGTGTTCCATGTGGATGCTGCTTCTATTTGTCACCATCGTGTTCGGACGTGAGCCCAAGCTTATGCCAAACATGACCCAAGAAGAGCAGATGTATCGCACCTGCTACGCTGCCAAGACGGCGCCGCGGATGTCGGAGCAAATGGCAGGAGACCGACGTCACGCTGGCGCCGTAGTCGAGTACATTACTCTCCTCATTCGCGACTACACCTCGGAGTTTACCGAGAACCTGACGTCGATCTATCAAGATCATCTCGTACCCGATGAGCTGGGAGAGGCAATGCGTAAAGTCACGCGAATCGAGAGCGATCTCGCGGACGCCGGTCTCAAACTCACGACCCGCATGCAGGAATCGATCACGAACAGTGAGGAACTCCTTGGTATCAACGGACCTCTACCCCTGCGCAGATACCAACGTGCTGCCGCAGCTGACATCTGCGCCTTTGACAGAAGATTAACCCAGCGTCTCCTGGAAGATGTCGACGCAATCGTTGATCGGGAAACCGGCGAACTCAACGCGCTCCTTGAGCGCGTACAAGAACAAGCCGGTATGTCCACGAATCTCTAAAACACGTGGACACAAC
This sequence comes from Chloroflexota bacterium, assembly GCA_005240105.1. Lineage (GTDB taxonomy): Bacteria > Cyanobacteriota > Vampirovibrionia > Obscuribacterales > Obscuribacteraceae > SBAT01. The sequence continues at coordinate 933 of SBAT01000255.1, read as the reverse complement.
AAAAAAAGCCCGGCCACCGCAGTGGCTGGGCTTCTCTGTTTCTTAAGTCCCACCAATCCGGAAGTGACACACGTCACCATCTTGCATGACATATTCCTTTCCTTCGACTCGCAACTTCCCTTTGTCACGCGCACCAGACTCTCCCCCAAATTCGACAAAGTCATTGTAAGAAATGACTTCAGCACGGATGAAATTCTTTTCAAAATCGGTATGAATGACACCTGCGGCCTGTGGCGCCTTCGTACCTTTCTTGATCGTCCAAGCACGAGTCTCTTTTTCACCGGTCGTCAGATAGGTGATCAACTCAAGAAGCGTATAGCACTTCTTGATCACTTTATCGAGACCCGACTCAGTCATTCCAAGGGCAGATAACATTTCTTGCGCTTCAGCTGCAGGTAGCCCCGCGAGTTCGGCTTCGATCTTGACCGAAATAGGTACAGCTAAACGATCTGGACCAAGTGGCGATACCCAATTCGGGTTATTCGCCTCTTCTTCATTCACGTTGACGATGTACAAAATGGGCTTATTGGTGAGAAGTCGTACGTCGTGCGTCGCTTCATGCTCTTCGTCAGTCAGTTCGACAGCACGAGCCAGCTTCCCTGCTGACAAAGCGTTCAACCATTTCTCAAGTGCCGAAGCCTGAGGAGCCAACTCCTGATTCTTGCCACCCTTCATCTTGTTTTTGACGCCTTCCAACATCTTCTCCACAGAAGCATGGTCGGCCATAGCCAATTCGAGCTCAATAACCTCAACATCACGAATCGGATTCACTGAACCGTCGACATGAATGATGTCCGAGTTCTCAAAGGAACGTACCACATGAGCGATCATGTCCGTCTCACGGATATTCGACAAAAACTTGTTGCCCAAGCCTTCGCCCTTATGAGCTCCCTTTACCAAACCGGCAATATCCACGAATTCAATAGCGGTAGG
>SBAT01000382.1 GCA_005240105.1 Chloroflexota bacterium | reverse complement strand
CCGTCACGGACTTTGCCTGGTGTATGACTGAAACGATCCCAAATTGATTCACCCTTCTCGCCTTCGTTCCAGGCGCCTTCAATCTGGTAGGACGCAGTGGCTGCTCCCCATACAAAACGTGGCGGGAAGCTTAGTTGCGTTGATGTCATTTCATTCTCCTTGTTTAAGATGACTCTTCGTCATCCTGATCGTCATCTACATCGATCTGCTCTAATCCTTGGCGAATTTTGCGCCTGGATTGTTCTCTATATTTGTGAGACAAGCGCGGGACAACGACACCTGTGCCTTGTTTGCCACCAACGCTTTTTACCGCCGCCTCTACCTTTGTTGAACTATCCTTGCGCTGCCTCTTTTCATGCTGCGCTTCAGCCACAATCAGTGCGTAACTTTCATAGCGCTTTTGGTCAACTTTGTCCATATTGGAAAGGACGTTGCAATCATGCTCAACCAGATGCAAACAATTGGAGAATTTGCAGTCTTCCGCTAATTTGGCAATCTCAGGGAATTCTTTGCCTACCTGAGCCGGCTCCGGGTAACGCAGGTCGTAGATGCCAAAGCCTGGCGTGTCGGCTATCCAGGTGGCATCACTACTGCGACCTAATTCCACCGAATACAACTCGCTGCAGGTGGTCACATGGCGCCCAAAGCCTGTCTCCTCCTCGCGCTCATCGACTTTCAGTTTCAGCCCAGGATGCAAAACATTGAGCAGGCTTGATTTGCCGACTCCGGAAGGTCCACTAATTACCGAAATCTTGCCTTCGAGGCACTTCATCAGGTCATTTAAGCCATTTTCGGATAAAGCAGAGGTAATTATTACCGTATAACCTAAGTTCTGATAAATTTTTTGTAAAGGTGCAATTTCTGTTTTTTCGAGCAAATCAGCCTTATTCAGGCACAGTACAGGACGGCATTTTGGCAGCTCCAGCTGGAAATGCAGTAGATAGCGATCGCATAGATTATTGCTCCACTCACGCGGACTTAATGACTGTACAATTACAACCTGGTCCACATTAGCTAGAGGCGGACGGGTCAGCACATTGTGCCGAGGTCTGACTGCCACGATTACTGCGGTGCCATTTGCAGACGATACTTCATCGAGTTCGACTCGGTCGCCTGTAATGATTGAAGTCTTCTCCTTCTTCAGCCTGCCCCTGGCTTGGCAAATAAGCGTTGAAGCGATGAAGTCCACATAGACCAGCCAACCACCGGCATGGCCCCGCAAAACTACCCCCTCACACGGCTGATTCAAGAATACTTCGCCTCAAACAGTAGACACGCTTTCTAGAATACAGCGAATTAACCGGACCCCACCATATAATTAGGAAAATCAGCAAAGAAATGACTACGGCAACCATGGAAAAAATAGAAAGCGAAAACCTAAACCCGAAAGCTGAGAGCAGAGTCAGCCATATCCGCAACGTAGCAATCATTGCCCACGTTGACCATGGCAAAACGACCTTGGTGGATGGATTCTTGAGACAAACCGGCGTCTTCCGTGAAAACCAGGAAGTAGTCGATTGCGTCATGGACTCCAATGACTTGGAGCGCGAGCGCGGCATCACCATTTTGGCTAAGAACACAGCCGTCAAATACAAAGATTTCGATATCAATATCGTGGACACACCAGGACACGCCGACTTCGGTGGCGAAGTAGAGCGTATTCTGGGCATGGTGGACTCGGCACTATTGATAGTTGATGCAGGCGAAGGTCCAATGCCGCAAACACGCTTCGTGTTGCGTAAGGCTCTTGAGCGCGGGCTGCGTCCGATTGTTGTTATTAATAAGATTGACCGTCCAAACATCGATCCGCATATTGCCGTGAACAAAGTATTTGATCTGTTCATTGAACTCGGTGCTGACGATAAGCAATTGGACTTCCCTTATATGTTCGCCTCAGGCGTCAAAGGCTTTGCCAAAAAGCACGTTGAGGATGAAGATGTTGACTTGCGTCCATTGCTGGACTTGATGGTTGAGCACTGCCCACCGCCAAGCGGTGACGCTGAAAAGCCCTTGCAAATGCAAGTGACCATTCTCGATTACAGTGACTACTTGGGTCGTATTGCCATTGGTCGTATCTACAACGGCACCGTATCTGATGGCGAGCAAGTCGTGCTTATGAAAGAAGACGGTAGCCAAGTTAAGGGTAAGGTGAGCAAGCTATTTGGATTCCTCGGTTTGAAGAGACTGGAAATTCAAAAAGCAACGGCTGGACAAATTGTTGCTCTTTCCGGTTTTGCCACCTGCAACGTAGGCGACACACTTGCCAGCGTTGCCGAGCCTCTTGCGCTCGCTCGCACCAAGGTAGATGAGCCAACGATGAAAATGTCCTTCATGGTCAATGACAGTCCATTTGCCGGACAAGAAGGAAAGTACGTCACATCCAGACAAGTAAAAGAGCGGCTCTATCGCGAATTGGAAACCAACGTCAGCTTGCGCGTGGAAGACACCGATAACACTGACACGTTCTTGGTCAGCGGTCGTGGCGAATTGCACCTCGGTATATTAATTGAAACCATGCGCCGCGAAGGCTATGAATTCCAAGTCTCGCGTCCGGAAGTTATTGTCCGACAAATTGAAGGCATCAATCACGAGCCGTTTGAGCGCTTGATGATCGACGTGCCGGAAGATTTCTTGGGCTCGGTTATGGAGTCTTTGGGCACGCGTAAAGCTGAATTGCAAAACATGCATGTAGACCGCAGCCAGGCACTTCTAGAATTTGTTGTGCCGACACGCGGCTTAATTGGCT
>SBAT01000411.1 GCA_005240105.1 Chloroflexota bacterium | reverse complement strand
TTTTTACAATTTCCTGATAAGCATTGAATTGAGATACTTGTGGTTTGGGTGAAAAAATTTGTTTATTTGAAATAGATGCAACCTTGCGCTGGTGGCTATTTGGAAAACTAAGCTCAAACCTTAGATAACTTCCATAATGACTCATGGCAACGCTTGCGCGCGTGTCACTCGCCTACACTTATTCAGATCAATACATGCGCGCATATCGAAAATATATACACTGAGGACATCATGAAAATGGCAATGGAGTTCACAAGCGAAGAAGCCCTGCTCACCCAAGACGGCAAGGGACACTTTAAACGTGCGCTAGGACTTGTTGATTCAACCGCTGTCGTTGTTGGCTCAATGATTGGTTCAGGAATTTTCATTGTTTCGGCTGATATTGCTCGACAAATGGGCTCGCCCTTCTGGCTCCTTATGTGCTGGTTGGCTGCTGGTGTTTTGACCATCATGGGCGCCCTTTGTTATAGCGAGCTGGCGGCGATGTTTCCCAAGGCCGGCGGGCAATACGTCTTCCTTCGCCAGGCTTACGGACCGCTGGCTGCTTTCTTATATGGATGGACTTTGTTTGCCGTAATTCAATGCGGCACGATTGCTGCCGTTGCTGTTGCCTTCGCCAAATTTACCGGCGTCTTTATTCCTTATATTTCAAACACAAATGTAATTCTGCAAGTTGCTGATTGGAAATTTACGAGCGCGCAAGCACTGGGTGTGCTTGTAATTGCATTGCACACGTACATCAATTGTCGCGGTATCCACACAGCCAAAATGATCCAGACTGTGTTCACTGTCACTAAAGTCGGCGCATTATTCGGCTTGATTGCCTTAGGTCTACTTGCTTTCAACAATTACCACGGACTGGAAGTGAATTTGGCTAACTTCTGGCAGGCATCTGACCTCAAAGGCAATCCACTGCAAGGATGGCACTTTTTGGGTGTCATGGCAGTGGCTATGGTTGGATCACTGTTCTCTTGTGATGCGTGGAACAACATTACTTTCGCCAGCGAAGAAGTAAAAGAGCCGGAAAGGACATTACCGAAGAGTCTTTTGTTAGGCACTCTACTAGTAACACTCATTTATGTGTTAACCAACGTTATCTATCTTTTGTTGTTGCCTTTGCACGGTGATCCCAATGGAGTTGATGTAGTCAGTCGCGGGATTCAGTTCGCACTAGAAGATCGTGTTGGCACGGCTGCAGCAAGTGTAATCTTTGGCTCACCAGCTGTAATGATCATGGCAGGAGCAATCATGATTTCTACTTTTGGTTGTTTGAACGGACTTATTCTTGCCGGTTCGCGTGCGTATTACGCAATGGCTCGTGATGGATTATTCTTCAAAAAAGTGGCCGAGCTCAGCCCGAAGTCTAATGTCCCTGTATTTGGCTTAGTTCTGCAAGGAATTTGGGCGGCGATTCTCACAACCTCCGGCACCTACGGTAATTTGTTGGACTACGTTGTGTTTGCCGCGCTTGCCTTTTATGTATTGACCGTTGCCGCAGTTTTTATCTTGCGTGCCAAAGATGCCACAAGAGAGCGCTTGTACAAAGTGCCTATGTATCCGGTGTTGCCGGCTCTGTACATAGTATTTGCCCTATCAATCATGATTGGACAGATTTGCCTTGCTCCACAATACACAGGAGCCGGTCTGCTTCTTATTTTGTCTGGACTGCCAGCCTATTGGTTCTGGCATGGGCGTGCTAAGCCGGCGAACTAGTCATTTGACCGCCTGTAGTTAAGCTGATTTTTGCGACTGTAACACGCCTGCTATTTTTTGCAGGGTTGCTAATGAAGCTCCAGCATAGTAAGTTTCTTCATAGCGCTGGATCTGTTGTTCTTTCATATCTAATTTTTCTGCTAGTTCTTTCTGGGTCCAGTTGTGAGCGATACGATATTTAACCAGCAATACCGGTAGAGAATGAACAACAGACAAGTCAGGCAGCTGTTTTTTACCCTTCTTTAGTTCCTCATATTCTTTGAGCTGGCTGCGCAATTGCCTGATCTCTTCCTTAGCGCCATCAATCTGTGCCTTAAGCACCCAGTCAGGTGTCTTGGCGGCAGGCTCTGTTTGCAATTGATGCAAAGTAATTTCCCAATCTTCAAGACGCTTTTTGGTGAATTGATATTGACGTTCATTCTTAATCATGGTGAGTCCTCAAAGTTATTCTGATGATGCCTTTGGTATCGCCCCCAACATCAGTTTGCCAGTACTCTACTAAGTCAATGTGGTATGGGGGTTGAGAAATCCTGGGTCTTATATCTCCAAGAAAGTGTTTTTTAACTTGTTGCGGGCTTTGTAGAAGTAACCGTAGTTGGTCAGTAGGAGTAACTCCTGTCGGTTCCCAGCACATATCGTAATCGGCGGGTTCTTCCTTGCTGGTGACAAATCTTCCATTTAAATAGATTTCTGGACAGTTTGAGTTGCGCAGGATTTCACTAACCAGTGATAATTGTTCAAACAGTTTCTCCCGCTTATCGTTATAAGCAAAGCGTTGGCGTATTTCCTGCAAGGTAGCCAGATGTGTACCTTGCGGCAAATATCCAGTTTGATCAAAGGGCGGTATCATTGTCACAATTATATTGTTGTGTCTGTTATTTGTCAACTCTCATTCAATGGCGCATTTATAGGGGACTCACACAGCAACAGCTGGCAGACAAGTTAGGCTGGCACTATCAGCAATTGCAAGACTACGAAAAATCCGACTATGCTTCGGCTACTTGGCAGACAATCAGTAAGGTCGCCGATGTTCTAACCGCCAGTGAACAGCAGTCTTCCGGTTTAGCCTAACTTATCTAGAGTCCGCTCTTCTCACCTAGTAGTTGAATCGACAATACATCGGGATTATCGATAACCGAGCTCAACAGCTTGTCTAGTTCGGCCCAGCTAAGGTCACTGAAGTGCATGTGCATTTCAATGCGATCTGGATGTTTGACGACGGAATTGAGCCTGACGCAGGTCGGCAACAGCTTTTTCACTGCCGCTACCTTGTCCTTTGGGCAACATACTCGCAAGTCCTTACCCGGCAATTCTTCTTGGGGAAACCAGTGCTCTGAGAGTCTTAGACCGACGATCATCGTCACCGTCGAGATAATGGCAAAGCCGAAATATCCCAGTCCGCACGCAATACCAAGACCGGCAGCGAAGAATATTGTCGCTGCTGTGGTCATCACTCCGACGCCACGGCTGATGATTACACCGGCGCCGATAAAGCCTATACCGGCAAGAATTTGACCGGCAAGACGTGTTGCGTCTCCAGAGCCTATAGCTGCCCCATGAATCAAATCCGCTCCGCACGCTGATATCAGACACGAGCTGGCAGATAAAATCATATGCGTGCGTACGCCGGCGACAGGCTGCCTGGTCGTGCGCTCGGCTCCTAGTAAGGCACCCAAGAAAAATGCCAGAAAGAGTTTCAAGGGAAACCAAACTGCCCATTCGT
>SBAT01000405.1 GCA_005240105.1 Chloroflexota bacterium | reverse complement strand
TTTACAGAGATCCAGCGACAAAGAAGGGTCCAATCGAGGAATATGAACATGCCGTCAAGCCAAACGACGACCAAAAAGCTGATCTGAGGAAGCTCGTAACAATGATCAAATGGCAAAATTGGAAGGGCACCCACGACATGGGTAAAGCACAGCGTTCTCTTGCGGAAGGCGACACTATCACGTATGACCAAGGCCGCCCCAGGGAAGTCACGGACGCTGATTTACTTGTATTTCAACAAAGTACATATAAATTGAACCCTGATGTGAACGATATTGGAAACTTAACGATTACAGACAAGGACGGAAATTCACACACTCTAAATCTTCTAGATATACATGTTGGTGATCAACGAGCTATGATAGCTGTTGAATTCAGTACTAACCCAGATCAGAAACCAACACAGGTGACCCTACTTAGAATCATGCGTCATGGATTGACAGGAGAGTTTGATTATGACGCCGTGCAAAAAACAAGTCAAAGCAAGAAGATTTGGGCTAAAAAGTTTGCCAGAGAGGCTGAAAAAGCATATGGCGGCTCAGGGAACACTGCAACTGGCAAAATAAAGTGACAAGAGGAGACTTACTTCATATGCAATTTGAAGGTGTAGCAGAGTGGCTCACACTGGTAAATAGGTTCCAGCTCACAGTTATACAGGACCAAGAACAGTATGAAACCGCCAAAACAATTTATGCTGAACTAAACGAACAAGCATCTATGAATGAGTGCGAAAGCATATACTTTGTAGAATTACATCGCCTAATCAGAGAGTATGAGAAGTCTGAGGGTAAGTTTTCCTAGAGCTGGCGTCGTGCTAACACTGTTTGCCTGCGCTTCGCATCGGAATACTGATTCTTATAATCCTGAGGCAACGACAGTTTCTCATTTCCCAATAAATTCTTGGCAAAGGTCATCATACTGCCACCGACAGTTACAGTTGGAAATAGGGTGACTAGACTACTAGCAGCCTGGCTGTAGATGGTTCTTACCGCCTTTCTTCTTGTACCAAGTTCTTTTGCTTCGATGCTATCAAAGCAAAGACCGCCATTGTCAGAGAGCCATGCCCAAGACTGTGCAATAACATTTCCCTGAGCATCTTCTACTATGAAGAAACCAGACTTTGGACTTTCTTGACCATACCAAGCACAATCACGTCCTGATTCGTGATCTACATGCTGGCAGCAATCTGTATGTTGTCCCAAGAATAATCCACGAGGATCATTTCTCGGAATGAATCTGCCCCTAAATTCGCCACAGGTCCATACCTGGTCCAGAGGAAAAGGGGATGGGGTATCTAGCGAGGCAAGCCATCGGCGCTCAATTTCTGAATAGCTATCCTCGCTAACCGCCCAACGCCCGGCTTCGTTGGCTAGACCCTCACTTTGAGCCAGAGGATACTTCTTTCCAGCAAACATTGAGTACAATTTATTGAGCGAGAGCATTCGCTTTTCATCAGTCAGATGCTCCCAATATTTGGCCACTACCCTTAGTTTTTCTAAATTACAATCCTGATACTTGAACAAAAACCCAGCCAGTCCTTCGAGTTTGTTGGTCGGCGCGATAGGCAACCACTGTGTCGCATCGTGTGCATTGCGGCCAACCTCATGTTGCTCTAATAACCACCGTCGCCACTCTGGACCGAAAGTCAAGGCCAAAGCTAAAGCAGAACGCCTTTCCCATGAGGAATCACCAATATGAATTTGCTTAGGATCAAGATAAGTAAAGGCATCGAAAAAGGCCTTAGATCTTAATCCATGTACAAGGGCAGCCGGACGGAGATTCGTAGACTCACTACCGTTCACATGTCCCCTTATCATGTCATGACTTGTCCAAGTAAGAAGATTAATATCCCTCTTTCTTTGTGATAGTGCCCGTCCGTGATAATGATCTACGGCCGCGCGCAGACTATCCATGTACCTTTCATGCGTCTCAAAGTCACCATCACTATAATTCAAATAATCTTGGTATTTTGGAAATACCAACTTCGGCCCAACATCATGACTCACCCAATGATCAAATCGATTCCAGAAGTACGCTTCCTTTTCAAAAGCTTGATTCGTAACGACGAGCTGATCATGATTATCGAAGAACTCACTAGTTTCCTTCCACGCTAGTGCAGCTGCATACTTTTGCCACAATGGTAAGGGCAAAACACGATTGATAATGCTCGCAGGAATAGATGCGTGACCGATTATTCGCAAAACTTGTACATGTTCAAGCAGTTCAGGCACTGATGAAGGTATCTCCCGAGTAGAAAGCAGCTCAGAATTCTTTGCCAACAAACGCACCTGATCACCAGTCAACTGATCAATTCCCTCGACTTTAGTCAGCTTAGCTATGACTTCCGGATATCGACTTACATGACTTCGAAGAAAGCTGCTTCTTTGCTGCTCGGAAAAAGCCGCATACAATTTAGCAAATTGCTTAGCCTGCTGACCTGGTGCAATGCCCCATTCGTAAAGTCGACTGGCTATAAGCTCGTTATGTTTGAACGGAATGGACCCAATAGTCTGCCGCAACATCGCCAGCTTAACCAACACATCCGGATTATCATTGACCTGCTGGCACAATCTCAATAGCTCATTGTGTTGCACCGGACCCCTTTCATCGAGCTGAGTTTTCCAACTTTCCCGAAATGTAAGTCCATTAATATCCTGTTGCTCTACAGCCGATTTGACCAATTGGTATCCCATCCACTCTTTAGCAATAGATTGCTTACCCAGGAAAGTGCAAGTACTTTCTCTCGTAGCACATCTAAATAAGCGATTAACCTCTTCCATCGCCAAAGGTGCAGTATACCTGGTCTTACCAGCGTAATCGATTTCGGTTACCTGACAGCCGCGCTTATCAATCAATGATTGAAAATCGGATTCATATTGAAACCTGTACTTATTATCATTCAAGACACGCTGCCAATACAAATTCCCCTCATGAACATTGCTCCATCTAAAGTGAGACAATTCGGATGGAATACCGGTATCTCGTATTGCATCCTCAATCTTCATCCCTAAAACTTCTTCTCTGACACGCAAGATTACATACTTGTCCCAAGCTTCTGAAAGCTTGTTTGCAGCAATTAGTCTCTGTACTTCATGCATATCACGTGCACGATCAAAATTTTTCTTAGCCTGAACGTGCCATATTTCATGTCCCTGCTCCGCTTCAGAAACACCTTCAGGCAAGTGAACCTCGCTCCTTTGTCCAAGAGCCTTGGATTCATGCGCCCCAAGCTTTACACGCACTTCAGGATTACAATTACTCAATTCCTTAAGCAACGGTGATTGAATATCGCGATTGAATCTCTGGTAAGGGATTGTCTTTTTCATATGAACATTTACAGCGTCAATGCCTTTTCCAATTCCATGCTGGAACCACGGCAATACAGCATTCATCGCGCCACCAGTTACAACTGACTCCGACCATGACTGTTGGTCAGTAGGCAATTCCTGCCCTGACACCACATACGATGCCACTACCTGCGCACCGGATCCTAAAGCGCCCGGTATAGTGCGCAAACCAGCTTTAGCCAATTCTACTTTCGTTCTTGCAATAAGCCCCAGCGAAGCAGCAGTCTTAAACTTGCTACCGACGAGTGCATTGCCCGCCTCAAATACCGTAAAACTGGCAGCCCCGCCAGCCATATTTCCCAGATTAGTCTCTCCTGGTCTGGTCTCCTTCATGCCGTCGTAACAGGCCGCTCCAACAACCTGAGCAACTTTCTCATTCAGCACGACCCGGCTTGCAAAATTTCCAGCATAACCAACAACATCTGTTACCGGTCGCGACTTGAGTCCCAATTCGCTTGTAAGAATCTGTATGCCAAGTTTATGTGTCTTGGAGTGTAGCCCTCTCAGAGCCCCACCTGTGAGTTTGCCGGCAACCGTGTATACCGCCGCAGCCGCTAATCCGGAGCCTATGTTCTGAGTCCACCATTCGCCACCGAGAAATTGCGCCTGTCCCTTGTGGGTGGGCTCCAGCCTGGGTTCGATAAGATCTTTGTTCAATAAAGGCCGTGCCACATAATTGACGGTCTGGCGCAGGGCATTGCCGGGCTCTACGACCAGAGTGTCATAAACGGGGCTGAGCACATTTTCCTGCACCCAGTTAGATAAGCCTTGCTGTCCAGAGACATCAGGCTGGTCTTCTTTGCCCAGCTTTGCATGCGTATCGTCTAGAGGGCGGTTGGCTTCAGCCATTTACTCGCAATCTCCCCAGGAGCAGTTAATCACAAGAATTTTAATCGCTTGTCTCCTTGCCGTCAGCGGGGGAATTCCCATAGACGCTACGTAGTTTCCACGAATAGGCCCCTCATTTAATCTGAAAGGTCGCTACTTATGGGGAATAAGCTCAACATGAGCCCTTTTGGTGATCAACCTTGATGAAACAACAACTAACTTGGATAGGCTTATCGGTTGACGATTACATAATTGACTCGGAGCTTAGCGAGGGACCTCTTTCTTGGGTCTATGGCGGCTTCCACAAGGATGGTCTGGGTAAGGCAGCCTTCAAGGTGGCTAAACCTCCGGATCTCGTAGAGTCAGCCGACCATGAGCAAATCTCGTTGACGCAGTCCATAGCAATCTGGAGCGGCTTCACACAGAAGGTACACCCGGACGCATTCCGATTACTATCGTTGCAGGCGCAAAAGCTCAACGAGATAAAAGACCCTGGACTGGTCCGTCTTGAAGACCTACATGATGAAAGTAACTTTGTCTACTTACGCCTGGAATTGATTGAAGGTCAAACTCTACGTGACCTAATGGGCAAGGGATTCGTAGACCTAAAGATTCTCATCGAAATTGCCGAAATAATGAGCCGCTTGGAGGCACATTCCAATTGGAAACATGGCAATTTAAAGCCAGAAAACCTCATAGTTACTGACGCTGGCGTCAAGGTAATTGACCCAGGATATTTTGGTCAGCTCAATTGCCACGAAGGGGAAAATCTCAACTGTGCTGTGACAACTACGGCTTACTACCCCCTACTTACACCGGACGATATTCTTGCCTTTGGAATAATCCTTTGGGAGATTGCCACCAAACAACATCCTTTGTTTCCGGTGGATTCAAGTACAGAGGATAACTTCTCCACAGGGTCCAATCTAACTGACTGGGTAGAGGAATATCAATCAGTAGGGCAGCACTTTCTCAGTCCAATTGTTAGGCTTAGACGCCCATCAGACATATTACCCAACGTGTCTCCACTTTTGGAAATATTGCTACTCAAGGCATTACAACTAAAAGTCAACGATGACAATCTCCTTGATAGAGAAGAGGGATTTGCCACCTTTACAGAACTTGCAAATGCGTTACTTGAGCTGCAAGAAAGCGGACTCGACCGGCTTTGAGTTGCCCTTAGCCAAAAGTACTTGCTTTTTAGAATCACGGAACATGCCACCAAAATCGGCTGGCGGCTGCAAAGTATTCCCCTCGGCTGCTGCCCATCTATCAAGTCTTATATCAGTTGATTGTGTGCCCAGAGTAATAGTGTGGTACTGGGAGCTCAGCTCATTTGCCACAGCTTGATACATGTCACCTACTTCCTGGTCGTACTTATAATTGCAATCTCGGGTGCCTTCGATGTTGTCGAAGCATAGCCCACCGTCTTCGGTTACCCAAGCCCAGGATTGCGCGACTATTTCACCTGTCTTAGCATTTTTGACAACAAAGAACCCTGAGTTTGGTTTTTCTTGCCCATACCAGGCACACGCTCTTCCTTGACTATCTGGATGCTGGCAGCAATTTGTGTACTGTCCCAAGAAGACACCTCGCACATCACTGCGTGGCAGGAAATGTCCTTGCAAGTCACCCTGGCTCCACAAGCTCTCTAGCGGAAATGGTGAAGACACCGATTGTGATTCAATAAAGCGCCTTTCGTATTCATTGTAATTTTGCTCGGAAACACCATACTTTACTGCTTCATTGGCAAATTCCTGAAGCTTAATGTTGGGATATACCCTTTGGCGCAGAACCTCCAATATCTCATCGACACTCAATTTTTGCTCTTCGATGCTTAGATACTTCCATCGATTGGCAATCATCTCAAGCTCAGGAGTTCTTCTGCGATAGTTTCTCATGAGAAACTCAGGCAACCCTGGTAGTTCACTTGCCGGACAATCAGGCAACCAATATGTGTAGTCATGAAAAGTCCGACCGAGTTGGCGCTGCTTTTGAATCCACACATCTGCCTGATTGCCAAAGACTTTAGCCAGTCTCAAAAAGGAGTCTGAAGGCAGGTGCCTGCGTTCATGATCTCCAACTCCCTCTTCGAACAAATCGGAATGTTCTAGAAGCGTGGCAAGATTCTTTTCGCCTAGGACTGTCTCGTATTCGTCCATTCTTGGTTGTACGATGGTCTCATACAAGCCGAAATTATCAGAATCAAGTCCGGCTTCATCCAGAATGTCCTGAGCAATGTCTGGATCTACATCTAACTCAATTAGCTTCTTGCGCAAACTTTCAGGGATTTCATACTTATCTGACTCATAGATGTATTCATCATGATCTCTATTGTCTTCCGTAAATTCATCGCCCTCTCTTTCTGAGACTTCATCGAATTTGCGCACTCGCTCAGCAACTACTTCCTCCAGAATGCGCTCCAAATCTTCCTTGGCTTCCCAGGCTGTGTCTAATTTGTTTTGTAGCTCATACATTTCACTCAATGACTCAGAGAAGGCTGGTGGGCGTTGAGTAATTCTGTCACCGAGATCTTGTCCAACCTTTGTGTCACCTAATTGGGTCGCTGTTAACACTTTGACAAAAGCGGAAGCCTTCAGTCCAACTAATGCGTTGACGGGCGATTCCTGAGGATGAGACTTACCCCACTTGTTTGCAGCTGCCTTGAGCAGTAATGCCTGGTCGGCATCCATTTTTGGAAACAAGTATTCAATTGCTCCATCAACGTCACGAGCGTCGATAAGCTCCCTTAACTTTGCCGAGATATAGTCAGTCTCCACAATCGGCTTGCCCTTGTTACTTACAAGCTTGTTAAAATCCGATTGGAATTGTTGCTGGTATTTAGCATCCGCGGCTACTTGTCGCCACAGCGGATGACTACTATCCACGCTGTCCCATTTAATGTCGCCTAGTCTTATATCCTTGCGTCCGGATTGAACCGCTTGTTCAACTTCATTGGCCAATACTTCTTCTTTAATGCGCAAAGCAATGTACTTTTCCTTTGCATCGGCTAATTGATTTTCTTTTATAAGCTCGTTTACTTCTCTTAGCTCATGAGCCCTGTCCATATTGCGCTTAGCCTTGATATGCCACAGTTCATGCGCCTCTTGTGCTTCTGTAGCCCCTTTAGATAAATGAATTCGACCATCCTGTCCTTCAGCTTTAATTTCTTGTCCGACCTTTACTCTGGAAAGCGGCAGGTCACTTCTCAGTTCCTTTAACAAAGGTGAGTCGACATTGGAACGATATCTTTCTACAGGAATTGCTTTCGGCACAAAGGGAATTTTAGCGGGCATATGCTTGGTTGCTGCATCAATACCTTTACCCAGTCCATGTTGCGCCCAGGGCAAAACAACATTCATTGCAGCGCCGGTAACAAGCGAATCACTCCAAACTTTTCCGTCAGTCGGCAATTCTTGTCTAGAGACTGCATGCGAAGCCAAAATATGCGCGCCACTTCCTAAGGCACCTGGTACCAGTCGAGTAGCTGCCTTGGCCGCTTCTAACTTGGCTTTTTGAGCCAGTCCAAGACTACCGGCAAGTTTAAACTTGCTACCAATATAGGCATTACCGGCCTCAAGGATGCCAAAACAGGCCATGCCGCCGGCCGCATTGCCGGCATTTGTTTCACCGTCTTTCAATTCCTTTGAGCCATCATACAAGCCGGCCCCTAATATCATTGCCGTCTTGTCATTGACCGTAATACGAGTTATGGCATTGCCGGCTTTGCCTAATGCTTCCGCCACCGCTCGGTTT
>SBAT01000178.1 GCA_005240105.1 Chloroflexota bacterium | reverse complement strand
TTCTCGGTTCGTCACGATATGGCTAATTGTTCACGGCTTGGAATTCCATTCGACTGCTATCCAGCTTCTTAATAATCCCTAGAATTAATGGCTATTTTGCTTTGAATTGGCCCTGTCTGGGAACAATAGATAAAGCGGTAACCTGTTTGTTTTGGCGTGCCTGAATGAGTTCGGGCAGCGGTCTTTGGTCATTATTGGCAGGCGTCATCGGCAGGGGCAATGCGACTATGGGGCACAGGCGTAGCAGCAAAATTCTAGTCTGGACTTGCTTGGTCCTTCTTTTAACCATGTCGCTTCCGTCATTTGCGCAAGAGGCTCCACCTGAAGGCGCGGCGTTGCCGGAAGGTTTTGCCATGGATCTCTCCTCGACAGAAGCTTCGATGGCCGCCCAAAACGCCCAACCAGTCAACATCTACACGGAAGGCGCCCTGGGAGCAAACGGAGCTATCACAGGTGGAGTAGCTCAAACAGTCAATCCCGGACAAATGGTTACACCGGCTCAATACATGGCGATAAGCCAAATTATGTCGGGTCTTGAGCAGACGCTAGTTTTAAGTGCCGCCGGAGCAGCCGCAGCCGGTTTTGCCTCCGTCAGCCCAGCAACAATGTCCGTTTTGGAGAGCCTGCATATTCCCGTCGGTGTCAGCCTCAATTCCATCGGCTTCAATGCCGCATCTGCCTTCAATGTAGCCGGTGCGGCAACCGTGAATGGCGCTTTGTACGCTATACAACAAAATCAAGCCGCTACAGCTGTTCTTAATTTGGGTTCCTTGCTGGTCGGTCCCGGTGCCATGCTCACGACCAACTTGCCTTCCTATTCAGCCATGCTGGGCAATGTTCTGGCCTCTTCCGGCTTGACGATGAATATTGCCGGTAGCATGACCAATTACGGAACAATTGCCACATCCGGCCCGCTATCAGTATTAGCCGGTGGTGCCATCTACAACCAAACCCTTGCCGGAATGCCGCAAGCATCAATGGTTGCTCAGTCAGTAGCTATGTCATCTCTAGCCAGCACGATTGTTAACAGCGGCATTATCACGGCGTTAAGTGGCAACATAAGCATGGCTTCGCAACTAGCTTCCAACCTGTCCGTTTTAAATTCAGGCGGCGTGCTGCAAGCTTTGAATGGTTCAATCAATTTTCGCTCTCAAGATTTCACAGGCAAGTTTCACCTCGATGTACTTGGTGGCGATTTACTTGCTCAACAAATCAATATGTACTCTGGCGATGGCGTTGTTAACTTGTATGCCAACGATGTTACCGGTCGCGTTAACATCACCGCCGGCGAAGCACACGTAACGGCGGCCACCAACAACCTCGTCTTGGGTAACCTGAACTTATCCGGCGATCCAACCTTCTACAACCTCAATCCCTTGGGAGATGTAACCATTGACGGTGATCTCAATTTTTCCGGTCAAGATCTGGCCATTGTTGCTAATCGCAACGTGGTAACTTCGACAAATGCCGGCAGCATCAATACCAGCTCCACTACAGGCAAAGGCGGCTCGGTCACAATTGTTGCCGGAGCTAACTTCTCAGCGTCCTATACGCCGTCTGGTTCGGCGCCAGCTTCATGGCCAACAAGTGGCGTTATCGTAAACCCAGCGACACCTATCTTCAATGATCAAGATTTGGTACTGCAAATTACCGGTCCTTCAAACAATGGCGGAAAAATAGATTTAGTTACCGGTGGAGCCATTTCTACTTTTTCAACAAAAAGCACAGCCCCATATCCAGGCAACGCAGCCGGAGGCAATGTGACTCTGGTGGCATTTCAAGGAAGTTCTTCACCAGATCCAAATGCCGGGACTATAAAGCTGCCGATCAACCTAACCATTACAACAGGCGGCGGCATCACCCAGCCGCCCTCTGGCCCGGACGTGGTATTTCCTAGCGGCAATTTTCTGGCTATAGCCGGCGGACCATCAACCGGTGCAAATCCGGCAATCGTTATAGGGTCAGTCGACACGAGCAATACAATAATGCAATATGCTGTAAGCGCCAGTCCTGGTGGTTCAGTCCTTGTCCATGCCGCCACCCCCATCCTTATGGGCGCATCTCCAGTTTTCATCCAAGGCGGCACAGTGATGTCTGGCAGCTTTGTGCCGGACACAGCTCAGTATCACAATGCTTCCGTGGAGATCAAGAACATTTGGGCAACCGGTGCGGTTCAGGTTGTATCCGGTGGCTCAGTAGGAGTTTTCGGCATGCTTTCCACATTGCCCAATTTCGCCTTATCCGGATTTCCGACCGACATATTACTAGCAGCAGGAGTTGGACCAGGAGTAAATGCAGCAACTCTATCTATCGGCGACGTATTAACAAATGGCAATTCACTGTCACTTCTAAGCTCGGCAAATATTGTTTCAGCCAGTGGTCACAGCTCATTAATTATAAGCACCTTTGACGACTTGTCCACACTACATACACCAATGGGAACAATCAACCTTTTGGCAGGGGTTATGGCAATGCCCAACTCAGCTCTTGTTCTCGGCATTCCACAATTGGTGCAAGTTGGAGTACCTGGACCCTCGCCATTTGCCGGAGCAATCAACTTCGCCGTACCAACCACATTTGTATCAGGACCTAGTTACAATGTTCAGCCCGGTGGCAACCTCACCATGTTGTCCTATAACGGCACAGTTAACTTGAACGCCGGATCAGCAATCAATTCCAATGGCGGCAGCATTGTCGTCTTGGCCGGCAGCACAACCAATCAGCATTTTCCAAACTGCTCCATTTGCCTGGGCAGCATCAATGCAGGCAGCGGCAGCATCTTCGTCGCTACCGAACAACCAGTATTGACAGGTCCAGGATTGGTCGGTCCAATATCAGTCAACATAGGCATTGGCAATGTCAATCCAACGACAGCCGTGCCCGTGCTCAAATCTTCTATATCATTTGGCGGCAGCTTGAGTGCCGGCAACTTTCTGACGGTGCTGGCAGGCCTTGATATTAGCTTTCCTAACGTATCATCCATCACCTCTTCCGGGCAGAAAGTCACCTTAGCAGCTGGCATTAACCAAGATCCAGGCAGCGTACTGCCAGCACCGCTTGAACCGGTTTATCCAGGCGCTTTAATGCTTGGAAGCACCAACCTAACCGATATATCAATTACGGCTTCGGGACTTAATCCTCTAATAACACTAGTTGCCGGCGTTGATCTCACAGTGCCGGGAGTCGTAATTGCCAACAATGGTTCACTAAATCTAATAGTTAATGGAGATGTAACAGCACTACCAACCCAAGTAGACAATTTGCAATTTGATTCCACTGGCGGCACCGTCACTGTTCATAACACTGGTTCGCCTCTGGCAATTTCTGCTGACTCTAGTGCAACCAGCGTCACAATCAGCAATGACAATGACATTGTCGTGTCGCATGAAATCAACGCCATTCAGGGCATCAATCTGTCAACCACAGCTAATAATGGGGACATAATACTGGAAGACGATTTGACATTTGGTTCATCATCAACCGCACAGCTAAGTACTAATGGCGCCGGCTTCATAAATCAAGTGGGCGGCACAGTATCCGGCGGCTCACTTGCACTGTCCACCGGCGGCGGCAGTGTCGGCCCGCTACAAACATCGGTTTTGTCCCTGACAGCCAATATCGGCGGCTTCGGCTCACTGGTAGTAAACAACTTTGGAACGACATCACTAGGCTTAGGACCAGTGTTTGCCCGAACAATTTTCATAACCAATGACGCAGACATATGTGTAACTGGAACAGTTGGAACAACCGGCAGCGTCACACTCGCCACCACATCCGGTTCGGAAGGAGATATCATTTTAGATGCTCCAGTGGGAGATCTCGGGCAACTGGTGGCCATCGTTACGCTAACGTCAGATGGGGGCATTTTAAATGGAGCTTCGTCGCCTATTATTTCTGGACGGACAGTCAATTTAACCAGTGCTGCGGAAATCATCGGCACTCCTTTGTCACACTTGCAAGTGACAGCCAACTTCTTAACCGCCACACCATTCCCACCTGGTACCACTAATGTAGACTGGTTCTGCTGCCTGCCTGCTCCTACTCCAGCTCCTGAAACTGTTAGGGAATCTGAAATTGAAAACACTCTAATCGCTGATTTGGTCACCGCACAAGAAGAGTCAAGCGCAGCCAATAACAGCATTGTGAACGGCGATGGATCGCCTGCCATTACTCCCACCGATGCCACTCCACAAAGCCACGAAGTGCCAATTGATCTAACCAACGCAACTACTACCAATCTCAATCTGGGTGCGGAGACCAGTGAGCAAATGCACATGGGAATTCCAGGTGCTGCCGCCAGTGGAAACACAACCGTTGCAGAATTACAGAACCAAGGCGTGCAAATAGGCGCAGGCTCCACCGAAGCTTACGTAATCCTCAATCAAGGCAATGTGCTCTTCCAACCAAATCACGATATGACCGTACAGGTTCAGGAAGGCCATGTTTTCATACCGGATGGCGCAGTAGCGTTTGTAATAGAGACAGGACACGACGTGGCAGTTTTCGATATGCACGACGGCAAAAAGGGTCCTGTGCGCGTAAGGGCAGGCAAGCAAATGATTACATTGTCTCCGGGAAAACAGTTGGTGCTAACAAGGCAACTGGAAGCAGACTTTGATGCCATCAACCCGGAAAAGCTCATCGCCCATCGCAATGTAAAAACTGTCGCCACTAGCGAAGGCATACGCATTTATTCGGCCGACTTCTCCTTACCCTCAATGATGATGAACGTCTCGCCGATTAAGCGCATGCTGGCATCTGACAATCCAGCGGAGCGCCGGCAAGCCCGCAAACTGCTTAAGAACGCCGTTGTCCTGGCCCAATTGTCTGGGCAGAAAGGTCCATACAACAATAGCGGTTCTAATCATTAGCAAATTCTACTGCATCTCAATATCCATCTTCTGCTCAGCCACTCCTAAATGGAACATGGCTTTGTCATAGCCTGCCGGTCCAAATTTGCCGTGGGCATTATTGGAAAAACCATATTGAACTTTTGGTATGCCAAACATGCCGGTTTCAAATTTACCGCTATTGTCCTCGTCGTGAAATAGCTTAATTGCATAATCTCCAAAAGGTAGATTCACAAACGTGTAGTCAGCGCTGTTGTTCTTAATTGGAACTATTTCCCTGCGGAAAGCTGATTCACCGGTAAACTTATCACTTGTGTAACTCGGTTCAGAGTTAAACAAAGCTATTCTCACACTGCCAGTATTGTTCTTCAGCCCGGTGACATGAACCATCAGATTGCCTGTCTGCTCGGCCATTGCACCCAACAGACAAACGCTGTTCACGACTAATGCGCTCAATAGCCCAACATACAACTGCTTCGTTAACATTCAACTACTCCTTACTTCAAGATCTAAAAAACTGCCCATGGAATCCAAAAGGCACAACTATCGGCATTTCCGCCCGTGCAAGCTCATTCATAGATACAGCATCGAGTATCAACAGGTAAGAGCTTCGTTTGCCAGTATCAAACACAACAGACAACAACACGCCATCATCCTCAGAAGACGACTCCGGTCTTGCTACAAAAACCGGTTCGCCGGGATAGCAACCGTCCTCACGCCAAAATAAAGTCATTCCATTTTTGACGTTTACTTTGACCAGTTGATTTACAAAATCTCCTTTATTCTGCCCGGAGGCATACAAATAATTGTACGTCTTGCCGTTAAAGCGCTCATAGTAAATGCGTGGCAACTCAAGCCCCACATCGGATAGAGTCTCGGAGTTAACTCTCTTCGTTGCTAGTGACATTCGCAAACGACGCAACTTCGACAGCGGCTGCTCATTCTTGTGTCTCAAATTGGTCAGGTATGTGCTATCAACAATCTGAGCATCCGGGTAAGCTAATAAATCAACAATTACCTCTCCGTTTTCCTCAAAAGCATTGACATGATGGAAGGTGAAAAACGCCTCTGTCTCTGCCGCTGCCACCAATTCGCCGTTGTCCTTACTGTAAACACTAATCCGTGTTGGATAATTGCCCTTCCAGGAATAGCTCTGGACGTAGGTCTTATTGCCAAAAATCACATCCAGTGGATTTACCACAAATGGGCACTCAACCAAAATTATGTAGTTGGTACTCATGCCGAAGCTATGAAAATAAGTTGGCTCCTTAACATTTATGGAAGCAACTTGCTTGCGAGTAGTCGTGCCTGAATCAACTCGATAAACAACATATGAATTGCTTGGTCCGAGTTTAATCAACAGGTTGTAGAGTTGTTTCCTATCAAAATCAAAATGCGGATGAGCTGTTGTAACTTGCGCCTCCAGCTTATCGTCCCAGATAAACTTGCCAACGGTGTCAAGATTGGGCAATTCAAATTCAGTTGTACTGACTGTTTCAGTAAGCGCCAAATAACGCTTATTTAGCTCAACAATATTGACATTGGCGTTATCGGTAAGCTGGTGATTGAATATGCTTTCAAGTTTGCCCCACATAGACCGCGTTGGATTGGTACCAAATTCTCCTAAAGCAATGCGTCCTTCTAAATTCGATTTTCGATAGGCATAAGTTTGAAGAAACTTACAAGTCGTTCGGACAGTGCCAGAGGCAAAAGAGAACATATGTAATTTAGCCAGTCCATCAAACCAATGGTTGTATTTTTCAGGTCCAACCTCGAACTTAGAGGGACCATTGCGCACTAAATCACCGGAAAGCCAGTCGGGAATCTTTCCCACAACCGGCAAATCTAGCGATTCTAGTTCTTGCAGCTGGGTATCAAACCCCTGGTGATAGGCAGAAAGTGTTAAATCGGTCACGCAACACCTGGATAAACACAAAAACCTTCCCAATACTAGCAAAATGCCCCCTAAAAGGATTAACCCGAAGGCATTTAGCGTCTTCTAATATTCGAAAGATTTGGTTAAATTGTGCCGCAAACGGGGCACTTATTGGACAGAGAAGGCATCTGAGGTGCTCAAGATTTGCTGTATCTTACAGCTGTCCTTAACGACAACCTGCCGAGGTATTGGTTCTAACCCCAGGAGGCCGCAGCATGGAAAACGATGCATTCGACGCTCACCAGTTTCAAAAATGGCTTAACCACACATCGGATCGTGACTTGAAAGAGGCGATCTATTATGTTCTGTCCATGAACAAACAACTTGCCGCAGAAGACCCCGAGCGCAACGAAAGATTTATAGACAAGGACTCTTTGGAATTCAATCAGCTTGAACTGGCTGACCCACAGATGCATATAGTCCATAAGGTGATCGCCACAAATGACACCACACCTCCGGCAATTCTAGATTTCCTAGCAGGAGTAGATGACCAAGTCGTTCGTTTGCGTGTGGCGGAAAATAACAATACAGCCAGAGAAACATTAGAGAAGCTCGCCAAGGACGCTTGTCCTGAAGTTCGCGTTGCCATAGCTGAAAACGTCAGCGAACCTGATATCGCCAACTTTCTATCGCAAGATGAGTGTGCTGATGTCCGCTATGCCCTGGCTGAAAACCCTGAGACACCACAGGAAATTTTGATAAGGCTAGAAGAAGATGAAAATCCTTATGTCTCACACAGAGCTCAGCAAACTATTCAGCGCACCGAGCCGATAAGAAGTCCGGAGAAACCAACAAAAGTATCCACAGTTCTAATTGTGGACGACGACCATTTCATAAGAGCCTTGCTTAAAGAACAAATCTCATCCGATCCTACATTTGTCGTTGTCGGCGAAGCCAATAATGGTCTTGATGGACTCGATCTAGTCTTACACCTGCGACCAGATATTGTCCTTATGGACATTGGTCTGCCAATGCTCAATGGCGTTGCCAGTACGCAACAAATAAAATCTGAATTGCCTAAGATCAAGGTGTTAATGGTCACAGGCCGCGATGACGACGCTGACATCATAGGAGCAATAGAAGCAGGTGCTGATGGCTACCTCCTAAAGGCAGGATCCTCAGACCATCTTTTAACAGCCTTGCACCACCTGGCTGCCAACAATAGTTGGATAGATCCAGGAGTTGCCAGCACGGTTCTTCGCCAATGCATGCGACAACCAGCTCTGCATATTGTCCCAGCCCAACAGCAAGCAGCTCCTCAACCTATCAATGCAGCCATTACGGTTGTATTTGATATGGCAGCAAAAGCAACCAAGGAAGGGAAGTGGGAAGTTGCTCGCACACTGTGCCAAGCGGCCTTGCAGATTGCCGAAGCGGCAAAAGACCAGGCGCCGCAAGAAATATCGCAACTACTGTCGAAACTAGCCGACACTTGCTACACTCATGAGGACTATAAAGCCTCGGAATCCTTGTACTTAAAGGCACTGGAACTGCGAGAAACTCAATTAGATGAAGGCGATCCGAAATTAGACTCTTACGTCACCTTCCTGGCCAAATTGTATGAGTCGGCCTGTAATAACCAACAAGCCGAACTCTATTATTCGTGGTCCCTTAGAATTAGGGAGCAGTCAGGCGATCAAAACCTCATAGCAGAAGCCCATGAACGGCTGGAAAATGTGATGACACCGCACAAGGAAGGCTAGGACACAAATGCCGGAGTTTCTTAAGCAAATCCTCAATCATGACTTCATGCCTCATGGCTATTGTTTGCAATGGGATACCGGCTTGGTGCCTATACTTATTACGGCAAACATAGCAATTGCCGTAGCCTACTATGCAATTCCTGCAGCACTTTTTTTCTTCGTGCGAAACAGAAAAGATCTAGCCTTTTCCTGGATATTTGCTCTTTTTGGAGCCTTCATCCTTGCCTGCGGTACTACACACGTAGTTTTTGTCTTGAACATATTCAAGGGCTACTACTGGCTTGAAGCTCTTGTCGATAGCCTTACAGCAACTATTTCCATCATCACGGCTAT
>SBAT01000116.1 GCA_005240105.1 Chloroflexota bacterium | reverse complement strand
CCGGTATCCTCCAGGGTTGGCAAGTCTTTACATCGATAGCTTTGCGGATAGTTCGGCAGCGCATCGGCCTTGAACGCATGGAGATGCCTGCTTTTGCCGGCGATGACGATCACGTTTTTGGCCGTCCCGGCAGTATGGTGCGCGAGCCCTATACACCAGGTGATCCTTATACGGATTACGGGCAAGGTCCGGTTAGAGGCTTTGCTGGTTATCCAATGACCGGCAACGGCGGCTATCCAGTTGCCAAATCTGATGCAGGCGC
Organism: Chloroflexota bacterium; assembly: GCA_005240105.1. GTDB lineage: Bacteria > Cyanobacteriota > Vampirovibrionia > Obscuribacterales > Obscuribacteraceae > SBAT01. The sequence goes on along the minus strand of SBAT01000116.1, from coordinate 16,590 downwards.
TACTGAAACTTTACGCAACCCGTACATTCCTGGAACCATGGTCACGGAACCTTATCAGGAACCACCAATGAGCCAGATGCCCGCTTGGGGCGATGGACCAATGCCCGTGGGTACCAATCCAGGTGACTGGGGTGCACCATTTTTGCCGCCAACGCATATGCAGTTTCCATTGCTTGATGGCAGTCAAAGTAAGGACTATGCCCGATCAACGGACATGCCACCATCTGCTCCTTTATTGAAGGGTCCGGATCCAGGACCTATTTACCCGAAAGCTGGTGGCGGGATGCCGCCAGTAGAGGTAACCAACATCCAGCCGCAAGGCGGTCTTGTTGGTAATCCACCAATCCAACGTTGGCCGTCACAGAAGACGAGAGACCTTGGACTTGATCGTGGTACCGGTACTCAACTCTATGACTTTGGCCAGTATTTAAAGGAAGTTGCTGTAGTTAAGCCGACCCAATCAGAGTCAGGCATTAGAGCAACAGCCAACCCGCAATCAGTTTCTATGTATGCAACAAGCAATAGGGATGCAAATCTACCTAATGCCACCGCAACACAAAATCTCTATGGCAATCGCCAGAGATGGAATAGACGTAACCCCCCACTTCGTCCGCTTTCAACATTGGTAAAGCGCTAATCGGCTCCCAGGAGGCCAGATATGTTCAAGACAATAATTAGATTGATGCTCCCACTAGCTGTACTTGCTGCAACTCAGCAAGCACACGCCCAGTCGGCCTCAACATTGCGTGACCCGCTTATTTCCGGGGCCCTGTCTTCACCACCGTTTGTTTGCCCTCCAGAAGGACAACCACCTGCTGTTGGTGATGGACCGACACCGGCTCCGGTGACGCCTGGTATGGGTGGATCGCCTGAACTCAAACCATGGGTAACCAATATTCCAGCTAATACAGCTGGAGTTGCAACATCGGGTGTTCCCTTGCCGGTGACGCCTTCAATAGTCACACCGCCAGGTGTCCTTGGACCAATGCTGACACCGTTTATTCCAGCACCACCTTCTACTCCTGGTGTAGATCCTGGTCCGATGACGGCACCATACGGTTCGTTCAACCCGGCACAAATTGAAAATATCAATCCTGGTGGTGGCATCCCCGGTACCGGTGGATACTACACATCAATTCCAACAGTAAGACGTGGTGGACAGGAAACTCACCAATGGGGATATCGCGGACGCAACTCAGTATTGGGTGGCGGCGGCGATGGTAGCCAGGATCAAGTGACAAGACTTGGTCCATGGGCCGGCTGGGGTGTGCCTTATGGCGTGCCAACAGGCGACGGCTTGCGTTCCAGTTCAATTGACCTGGGAGGCGGCAGACGCTTCAGCGCCGGCGATTGCTGCACCATTCCAACTGGAACGGCATTGCAAGACTATGGTTTGAGCTCAACGCGTGATAACCCATTGGCACCGCTTAATGCCCGCCAATCTTATGAGTTTGGTCAGGGTATGAGACGTGAGCCGCAATACAGCAGTAAGACATCTGATTTCGGATTCCCTTATATGCAGTTTGATCCGGCTAATACAAACCCGCAGAAACAAGATCAACTTCTCCTTCCCTATGCAGTCTTGACCAATTTTTAGACTGCCTTAATGGGAAGGCTCCCACTCCGGTGGGAATTCCCCCGCTTCTCACAGCACAGGCAATACCCTAGAATCGGCAACCTAATAGCTCCCTTGCGGAAGCACCCTCAGGAAATAACAAATGAAAAGGACCAACATACAAATGAAAAGGAACGCCAAGCTAAAGCTTGCCGCACTTCCTTTGTCCTTTGTTTTGCTTGGCTCTTTTGTCCATGGGGGTTCAGCACAAGGACTAGGCATGGAGCAGGATTCATTGCTTCCTCCGGAAGTGGTTCCAGTTGATCCTTCTATTGCTGCTCGCATGATGCGTAATCAGGCAAATAGTCAATCAAGCTTTGATACGACACCGGAAACGGCCAATGTGCCAGGACTGGTACCTACATATCAGGCTTCCGCCGGCAATAATCCTTATAAGCAAATGCAAAAGGCAATGAATGATTCAATGCATGGACGAGCTGCAATGCCGGCTTTTCCGAACAACGTCAATCAATTGAACCAAATCAATGCCAACATGCCTGGACGTAATCCTTATCTGGTACCAATGGGCACCAATCCTGTGCCCAATCAAACAGCACAAGATATGGCTAATCAAAATATGGTGGCAGTTAATTCACCAGTTAGCGATGGACCAGGCTTTGGTCAATCACAAACTCTAACCGGTGGTTCAACCAACCCGATGGTGCGCCGTGATACTCGTCGTGGCGGATTCTCTAACGCATTCAGCTCCTTCCCAGGTCTGATGAAGATACCAACAACCTTTCTTGGTCCCGGTATTGGATTTGGTGGTTTTGCAGGGGGCGGCCGCTAAATTATGAAAAATACAATCATGAAGAGCAATAATATGAACATCAAATTTCTTACACTGACGGCACTGGCACTATCTGCTATGAGTTTCATAGCAGTGAACCCAGCGCATGCTCAAAAATCAGCACGCTTTCAATTTGCCCCAAACACTTGGAAGCAAGAAGAACCGAAAGTCCCTGAAATGAGTCATGCCGTCAAACATGGCAGTGTGCCGCAAGGTTCTAAGTTCTTGGGTCTAGATCCAAGCATGCTTGAGAAACCGAAGAGTCGTGAACAAGTAGCTCTCCGCCCAGCCTTCACTACGGTCACTCCAAAAATTGAATTTAATAGCGCTTTTGGTCAGCCGGCAATCCCAGCTGCTGAACTAAAACCAGTGGTGGCGCAGGCTAAATGTCTGCCGCGCAAAGCACAGGCTCGTCCGCTTGTTGCTCATCATGGGCGCCATGCAACTTCTGTCAATGCCAAGCTGTTGAAACGTAAGGCACCAAGTGCGCTTGATGCTCCGTCTCAAATTGCCAGCTATGACAAGAACGTCGGTTATGCTCCAGGAACCTATCTGCCGGCAACAGCAGGCGATGGATTCCAGAGACATGCTGATGTACACGGAAGACTTTTGAAAAACTAGGTTTTAGATTCATAAGGTTTTATTTCGACGCTACAGGACAAATCAACCTAATAAAGGAGGTTAAAAATGGTTCCTAAAGTAACAGCAATAACGAAGAAGGTAACTTCTTCGCGCGCCTTCAAGGTTGCCTGTCGCGTGGGCTTTCTACTGGCCCCTCAACTGCTCCTAATAGCAATTGGTGTCTACGATCAAGTAGCCCATGCGCAAGGGCTGGTGGGTCCTCCGGTAGACCCTCGCTACGGGCAGTCTAATGAAGTGGGTCAGTTGGCCGACTTCGGATATGACTCCGCAAGAGACATATCTCGAGTTTCAACTGCTTTATCGACAATTCCTTCATCCGTCGCTGGTATGAAGGTGGCTTTCGGTAGCCGTGATGGTGGAGAATCCGCCATGAACGTCGCCAAAGGTCTCGGTATTGGTTTCGGCGGTCCTACTGCCGTCCACTTAATTGGCACGTTCGCCATCAACAACTTCGGCGGACTGGGCGGCGGTCTCTAAGACTGCTCCCAATCGGGCCGGTATCGCCTAATAGCTATACCGGCCCGATGCCTTTAGGCGGTTTTCCCCACTTAAGGCGACAAATAGTTTTACAGTTATGAAATTTCCAAGGACAAAGCTAAGATTGACAGGGTGGAAGCGTAGAGCTTCTGCTCTTGTTATGATCTTATTGGTATTTGCTCCTTATTTTGTTTTTGCCGGATCTTGTTTGGCGCAAACACAACCGGGATATCAAAGTTCTTGGAATGATCCGATTAACAACCAGAGTCCCTCCAACCAGAGTGGATCTGGAACCAACAGTGATTCCAGTAATCCAGCGTATGAAACAGGGAACATAAAGTATCCCCACTCTGTGCCCAAGTTTACTCCTGGTCTTGGTCAGGCAACAACTCTAGCCCATCAAGCAGCTGAGCAAAACATGGATTTGCAGGTCACTTGGGATTTAACCAATCCACTTGGTATGGGCAATGATGTTTATAACGGACTGCACCAGTGGTACACCGATGACATATTTGATAATTTGTTTGCCGGCATAGGACAACTATTCGGCAAATGGCTTTATGAATTCATAGTTGGTTGGATGTGTGATGTGGTCCGCTTCCTGACCGGTGCGTTGGCAACTTTCGTGTTGAACCCGAACATAGCCAATAACGTAGCTCAGGGCAAAGATGACATTTCCATGTCCGTGCACAAGGTGGCCGACATCATGATGGCCATTGCTCTTGATCTTTTGCTTTTGCTCTTCATACTCTGTATTTGGAAGTACTGGGCAGAAGCTAACTGGAGAGGCATGCTTAACCCGATGGGTTCTGTTATGCGTCTTATATCCACTGCCGGCGTTTTGCTTGCCTGGCCGACGATTTATTCTTTTGTAACTGAATTAGCTAATCAAATGATCAAAGCCATTTGGTTCAACACAGCCGATAGCATGGCCGAATTTGATCAAGCAATTGTCACCATAATCAAAGCAGGCTTAGTTGATACCGCTGCCGGACTGGTAGCGGCTCTGGCCCCGGTCATGGGTAAGGTCGGCGCCGACGTTGGATTTGGTGGCTGGGTACTTGGTGCTGTTGGCGGTACGGTATCGTTTGCTGCAGAACTAATATTTGGACTTTTGACAGCAATTATTATTGGTCAGTTGCTTGTAATTCTTATGCTCAAGGCAGTGCAAACTGCAATTCTCATTGCGCAATATATGTTTGCTCCTATATTTATTGTGTTCTTTGCTGTGCCTGATACTGAAAGATTTACTGTTACTTATATGAACACTTTCTGCATGGTTAGTCTCTGGACATTTGTTTGGTTGGCGTTATTTAGGCTTCTTATCATTGTGCTTAATTCAGCCAATAACCCCTGGGGCAAGATTTTGCTGGTGCTGGGCGTTTTGCAATTGATGATTCAAGGACCGGCATTTATGATGTCTGGCTCTATAGAACCAAAACTTTCCTTCCTTGATCCCAAGGACATAATTGAAAAGTTTACAAAGGCGCCTGGCATGGCAGCTACTGCTTTTGGAAAATTGTGGGACGGTGTAAAAGAAGGAACAACAGCAACTGCACAGTCAGCCAACGCAGTACCGGCTGCTGCGAATCCGGCATTTGTTGGTCCAGCCGCTCAGCCGGCCGGGGCAGCACCACCACTGTTGGCACTTCCTAATCATGGAGCCGGCGGACCACCTAAAGGTGGTGGACCGAATCCTGGCGGTGGTCCTAATCCTGGTGGTGGTCCGAGTCCTGCTGGTGGCCCAAATCCTGCTGGCGGACCGAATCCTGCTGGTGGCGCTGCTTTCCAGGGTCCTGGTGGTTCACCAACAAACCCAACAGGAACTCCTCCGCCTGGACAACCAAACTTGGGCAGTGGACCTGGTGGTACTGGGCTGGGAACGCCTCCTGTTAAACAGCCTCAGACTACTTTCAATGCTGCTGATGATTTTGGGCCGGCTACGAGGTTCAACACTGACTTTGGTGGTTTCGTCAAGGACATTAAGGACGGCAAAGTAGGTCTTGCTTATGGTGCAAATGATCAAGAAGGTTATGTCTTCGGCACCAAAAACGATTTGAATCAGGTAAATGTCGCTCAAGGCGCCAGCCAGGAGCACATTGGCAGGCGTATCCTTGTTGGCGCTAGTGCGCGACTGATCAAAGATAATGATCTTGCTAAGCACACGGCAGAGCATGGCTCTCATGCGGCTGGTTATGACCAACCTGTGGGTGACGAAAAGCAGCAGGCTAAGATATTAGGCAAATCCTTCAAGGATTCGACAGTTGGTAAGGCTCGTGCTCAAAAGGGCATGCAACGTTATGCTGTCGAAGGATCGGAGGCCTACTATCGTGGCGAACCCGGCAACGATTATACACAGATGTTGAAACAGGTCCACGGCGAATGGGATGGCGACAGGCAAGCGGACGTTGATTCCAAGAATATCGATAAGAATAGACCGGATTCTCCATGGAATGCTTCATTTGGAATAGTCGGCGACAACCTAGTTGGTATGGGCATCAAGCCAAATGCAGCAACCAGAGCTGCTGCCGGGCATTCGCGAATTATGAGCATGCCGAAAGGCGCGCAGCGAACAGCGGTACAAGCTGTTTCGGCACACCTGTTGCAGGATTCAAGCGTGGCTTCACTAGATGGGCCGGACAAGAGTGTGGCGCTTGGTCAATTGATTAATAGCTATAGCGATGATCAAATAGATGTTATTACCGAAGTGTTTGTCACATCTGGCGGCACGCAATTCCCGACATTTAATGAACACATTAACGCCGGTGTGCGCAGTGTGGTAAGTAACACGAAGCTTAGGGCTGGGTCGGCCTATCAGCTAATTAATAAAGTTTCTGGTGGAAGTTCTGATCCAGTCAAGATTAGAGCCAGTGCACAAGTTGTCCAAGAAGCGGCCCACGCAGGGATGACTGATTCCCACTTACTGCGTACGCAGTCAGTCGAAGTTGGCAAACTTGTGGATACGTTTATATCAACCGGCGACCAGGAATTGTCGTCTGAGATAACCGTAGCAGCCAAGATTATAGGTGGTTCGATGCCTTCCCCGGAACAAGTTCAAATGGTTAGTGTTATGCGCAATGCCGGCTGGAACGTCTACAACGTAAAACAGCACGAACTGCAAGCAGCCGAGACTCTGTTTAATAAGCAAATCATACCGGACCGCAATGCAGTCCTTAACCACCTCAACCAGAACCGTGGTGGCGGTGGTCGCAGAAATCCTTAAGAGTTAACCAAAACTGTGGGAAAACTCCCACGGCAATGGGAGTTCCCCCGATTTACCTGGGGCTTATTTATCCCTAAGCTTATAGGGAATAGAGATTCCCCTCGGTAGGCACAATGCAGGTCATTAAAGAGTTTGTCTTAAGAGATACCACGCTTCTTTGCCCAACATGCAATTCCATGTTCGGTACAAAGACTCTTTCGTCCTCGCCTGATATTACCTGTGACACACCAGTGGAAGCCGATTTGCATAGAGTTTTGCCTGATGCTGCGCTGAGAGCAGCCTTTGTGGCTATGTGTGTCGCCTGCGGCTATGCCTGGTGGGTGCAAGCCTTCCAGACTCATCCTTTTGACAGCAAACTTTTGCCTAAGCCTCTTGCCTTGGATTACCCCAAGCGTTTTGCCCATGCAGTTTTAACTGGACGTTCCAATGGTTCTCATAGCCTTGATTTAGCACTTTTAGCTTTGAACGGTTACTGGTGCAGTCGTGAGGCCGGCAATGCTGAAATTCGCTATTTAGAGTTGGCCCATCATGAGATGGACAATACTTTGAAAATGGATGACTGGGAAGGCAGCCGTGGCTACTACCATTACGTCATGGGTGAAATCTGCCGTCAGTTGAAGGACTTCAAAGCAGCAATTCTACACTTTGAAAAAGTGACACCAATTGCCAATATCCCCCAAGAGCTTTTAGACAGACAGAAAGTCCTGGCAATATCCGGTGATTCACAGCCGGCAATTATGCCAAAGCATCTTGTCGAAGTAATGTTTGTAGACGAGACAACTAAGGTCTAGGTAGAAAGAAATGATGGAAGATATCACACCGTTAAACCTAGAAGACCAACCAAAGTTATTTGGTATGCGTTATGACCAGCTGATAGCTGTTCTCGTATCCTTATTGCTTGGTTCGCAATTGTATTCCTGGCTCAATCCCATACCCTTTTTGGGTCATGACTTGCGCCTGGATCTGACAATCTTTGTCGTGATCATGGGACCGGCCTACGCACTCATTACAATAGCCGGACCAACGGCCTCACTCGAGCCGATGATTGAGACGTTCTTTTCTCCTGGCGTTTATGTCCCTGGACCAGATCCAAGTCCCAAGCGGTTTATTACCGACGAAGACTTGCCTGATTTTATTGATTAACGGTGACTGCAATGGATTCATCACTCTCCCGCTCAAATCTACCAGAAAATAACTTGCTAGGATTCCTTGGCCGGGGACAAAGAGCTGGCGTCCAGGATTTGGACAAGGATGTGAGAAGGGCTCGTTTAGCCAAGTTACCTTCGTCCGCGATTCCACGTTCGCATCCGTCAGCTGCTGGACTTGTGCCATTGTGGGATCTTTTCCATGATGAAGCTTCAGGCTTGGGCATTGTTGTCTTGAAAGATGGCAGCTATAGATGTTGTTTCGAAGTTGATGGCGTCCACGTATCAGGCTTTGATGAAGTGCGTCTGGGTTCGCTTATGCAGCACTTTACTGGATTTTTAAACAGTATTGATACATCAGTGCAACTAACAATTGTTTGCCACAATATCTCCAAAAGAGAATATTTCTCGCGTCATCCTGTCGATGTTGTAAACGATGAGTTTCTCAAGTACGTTGCCCGCGGCGTGGAAAATGACGAAGCATTTTTGATGTCCAAGAACTTCATTCCAGAATTGAAGTTCTATGTCACTTTCTGCTTCCGTCCGCCGAAAGAAAAGCCGGCTAAGCAATCATTCATCGAAAATACAGTCAGCCACATTATTGATGTATTTACAAACAAGGCTGCCAGCCAGAGCAAGGCTCACCATTTGAAAAATGTCCAGACTCTCGTGCAGAGATCAATGGGTCATGTTTCGCAATTGGCGCATTGCGGTATGAGCGGACGCCCAATTGGCGCCTCTGAGTACTTCCAGATGCTCTACAAGGAACTCAACCCATCTGTGCAAGCGGTTTCTAGCGATATTTTGCCGCAGCCAATTAGACCGCAGACAAGTTCTGTCAACCCTGAATTACGGGCAATATTTCCTGATATGGAGCCGGCAACCTTACGTGAACAGTTAACAGAATCAGTCTATGATTTCTCGCGCTCCGACTATGCTTTGATAAGCGATGTCACGGAGACAGAAGATGCCGCTAACCCGACAGGTAAATATGTCCGTAGTCTGTACATGTCCCGCTTACCGGAGCGTACCGGTCCACTATGGCTTTCACCTCTGGTCAGGCTGAATTGCGAATGGCGCATGAATATCTTTGCTCATAAGTTGGACAAGGAAGTATTCCGCAAGAAATTGCAGCGCAAACAGTCGCAGGCAACTGCCAACACGTATCAAGGAATTTTAGGTCCACGTTCTGCCCCTAACCAGGAAGAAGCAGAGAAAGCGCAGGAAGCCGCTCATATCGGTTCTGAGTTGTATACAACCAACATGGAAATATTCAACTATGCTGTTTACTTCACCTTGAATGCCGATAGCCTGGAAGACTTGAACCGCAACACGGAATTAGTGCGTAGTGCTGCCCCGCAGTGTCGTGGTGCCCGCTTTGTTGTCGGTTTCCATGAACAAAAACAATTATTCGTCGGTAGTCTGCCTGGATTAGGACTTGATGTCACACGTCGTGGCAAAGCTGTAAGGACCCCTACCGTGCGCAATTCATTCCCGTTTGTGCATGCTCATTTGGGTTCGGAAAAAGGTGATTGGCTAGGATTTTCAAAAGAGACCCTGGAGCCTGTTTTCCTTAACCCGTACGACGAGAAATTACCTAACGCTATGGCCATTATTTTCGGTCAGCCTGGCGAAGGTAAATCTATGGTCGCTCAACAAATCATTCAAATGAAAACTCTGGCTGGCGCCAAGTCTGTGATCATTGACCGTTCGGGCAGTTATAGGACGCTCACTGATGTTTATGATGATGCAGCTTATATCCGCTTAGGTCCGGATGGTTCAGTTTGTATCAACCTTTATGATCTGCCATATGCCACTGTTGATGGTAAGCCTATTGATCCGGCTAATCCGCCCGAGTCGCATATCATCAAGCTGCTTAATTTCCACTCCGTCATGCTTGGCGAGCGTGGTGAGCAAGCTATGACCAAGGATGAAAAACCCATCCTTATGCAGGGCATTCAAGCAATTTATAAGATCTGTGCTGAAGAAGGCAGGATTCCAATCGAGTCGGATTTGGTTGCCTGGTTGCAGAAAGAAGCAGAAGCTAATAAAGGCTATCGCCGAGGCGAGGTTGCCGAAGATCTAGCCAACCGTTTAGGGCTGTATTGCCGCGGGGCCATTTTCGGTAAATTATTTGATGGACCAACATCCATTCCAATGGATTCGCAGTTGATGGTATTTGATACTGCTGAATTGGCCCATGACAAAACGTTGGAAGCAGTTGTCACACTGTTCGTGTCTGACTTTGTTTTAAGACGTGCCCATCAACACAAGATGGAACAAATGGCTAAAGGCAAACCGGCACGATTCGTCTTCTGTATAGACGAGTTGTGGAGACTATTGCGTTACGAGGGTGGAAAGACCCTTGTTGAAGATGCTTCACGTACAAGCCGACACTTGGGTCTTTTATTCATCGGCATATCTCAGGAATTGAACGATCTTCTGAAAGATGATCGAGCAAGGACACTGGCCAGCAACAGCGCTATCAAGATAATCTTAGGTAACGATCCGGCTAACTTCGACTTGATCAAAGACGCTTGCGGGTTGACGCCGCAAGAGATGTCGGCAATTGGACATTTGACACGCAAGAACCGCGAGTATTCGGAATGCTTCCTCATCTATCACAAGATGTCCCGCGGAGTCGTTAAGCTTGTCGTCCCACGCTTTATGTACTGGGTTGCTACAACAGAACCCAACAACGATCAGCCTTTGCGCGCGCGCATGGTTGAGGCCTGTGACGGCGACATCCGCATGGCCTGTCACTTGCTTAGTCAGGGTGTAAGCCCCGATTCATTGCAGCACGATCAGGCACGGGCTAGTTAGGTGGAGGTGATAGAAGATGTTTGATTATCAAGCTGGAGAAAAATATCGCCTGACACTAATAATGGTGGCAGCAGTAGGATTTTTGGCCGGTATATTCTTGACTCTTGTTCTTATGCCGACGCCTCAGCCGGAGCGTAAAGTGACTTATCAAAAATGGATGAGTGATCCGGATGTTAACGGTGGTAGATCTGCCGATGGCGGGCAATCGCCTTTGCGTGGCGGCGGAAACCGTATGGTTGAAGGGGCTCCACCTCCGGCGTCTACGGAGGCTGAGCAAGCCAAGTCTATGATTATGGCCTGGCTGCCCCTGGCTTGGGATTTGTCGGCAACCACAGCTAGATCGTCTCAAGAAAAAGCCATTGCTTTCATGACAGCGGATGTTGCCGAGACTTACCGCAAGAATGTCTGGTCGGCGGAATTGGCTCAACAGATTGAGGGCTCAGGTGTTAAGAGCAGCTTCAAGGCTGACAGAGTATTTGCCGGTGGTTCACATGATGGTGCCATAGTTGTCTTTGTTGACGGCACCCAAACACTCCATATTCCAGGCAAGGGTCAAACGGCCCGTCCGGTGAAGCTAGAGTACATGGTTAAGAACACGCCTGAAGGCATGAAAATAGTTGGAATTAGCGAGGGAGGTCAATCAAGCTAATGACCTGGAGAGCACAAATGAACGATCGGGGCGCGATTGCCCGTTACCGGAATACGGAGACGGGTGAAACGATCACCGCCAAAGAATACGAACGTCGACTGCAAATGCAGGATAATCAATATTTACTTGCTCCCGGCTCGGCAATGCCGCAGATGACAGCCTCGCCTGCCGGCGGCCGCATTAACGAGAATGGCGTCTATGTGCCGAATGGACCGGCCTATGCCGCAGCACCACAACAAGTTGTGGATCCCAATGGACAAGGCATGGTCGCTCAGCCCACTCCTGCTTATCCTAGTCATCCAGGCACTAGTCCCTTGATTCAATCCGGGGCGCAGATGGCTACTAATACTCAGGCTCAACCTGGTCAACAAGCGACGCAGCCAGTTGGCAATCTTGGTGCAACCGGACAGAACCTGCGTATGGAGTCTAACGCTACTAACCCTACTAACGCTAATGCGGGCTCTAACTTGTTTTTCCAGCCGGCTCAACAAGCTCCTAACTCAAACTACAAACCCAAGGGCTTTATCGATGCAACATCGGTTGCTTTGATGATACCGACACTTGTGATTTTGGCTATTATTATCGCTGCTGCTCACAAGAAGCGTCTTTTCCCCTGGCAGACGGTCCGTACATTCAACCCACCATCGGGCTTGATGACTCCGCGTGAGTACGAAAGATCTTTCCTTTGCCCGCCAAATTTGCGTAAGCATGGTCGCTTGGGCAAACGTAACCCCAATGCTACCTGGGGTGAAGAAGACGGCATTGTTCTGCCGTTTGGCTTCCTCGCCCGCACGCACTTGCCGATTACCGTGCCTCTTGGTCGCTTGCCGAACAAGAACATGTTTATGGTTGCTCCGTCCGGTTCAGGTAAAACAACCCTGATGCGCGCAATTATCAAAGCCATGTTGGCCAAGCCTTGTGTGATCATTGCCTTGGAAGCTAAAGCTAACGATCCGGATCTTGATGAAAAGAAAGAAGGCTTCAAATATTCGGTATTGCCTGAAGCGCAGCAAGCTGGTTTTGAAACTCCATACTTCAACCCATTGGACAACGACTCCATCCACTGGAACCCACTTGATCTAGAGCCAATTGTTTTTGCCTCCTCTATTGTCCGTGATGTTAATTCATTGCCTCCGGAAGAGCAGCACTGGGCAGAACGTGATCACGGCTACATAACTGGTCTGGCCACACTGCTTAAGTGGGGAGCTGTTCAGGTATCCGGTGAAGACGAGAATGGTGTGCCGACCGAGATCATGACTTTGCCGTGCAACCCGCGTGGCTTGATGCGCCTTGTTAACAACAGGCGTAACATCGTCGAGTCTTTGCGCAACCTCAAGAATAATTCTGATGTTGATTCAGCGGAATTGAATGAATTAACGCAAACGTTGTCTTCGATCATCCGTACAGACAGTGATTGGGACAAGAACATACAGGGTGTCCGCGGACGCTTGCGCATGTTCAAAAATACCAATATCCTGCGCGTTACTGAAAAATCCAATATCGATGTGCGTGGAACAATGCACAAACCGACCGTATTCATCTTCGGTGCACCGGCATCGCTCGGACCGGATGCTGAGTCGTTAGCTGCTTGCTTTGTCTATCAGCTAGAACAAGCTCTGCATACCCGTTATGGTACGGCATCAGTTCTTCCGTTGTTTGCCTTCTTCGACGAATATCAAACGTTGAACATCGACATAGCCGGCAAACTTTCGGCTATCGTTCGTGGTGCTAACGGTGGTCTGGCTGTAATCCTGCAGAACATCACGCAGATTGCCGGAAAAGTAACGGGTGATCCTACATCATCAGGCGGCGCTGAGTTAAAGACTATCTTCTCTAACTCCGCGGTACGCATATGCTTGCACAATGCTGACGAATCTACATCTCGCTTCTTCTCTGAGGAAATCGGCAAGCACGCCGTTATTGTTCCAGGTATTGCCGATCAATTTACAGGTGATTCAATATTCCCTGTAGCTTGGAGACGTATCCACAGCCAACAAGTTGTTGCCCGTGTGGATTCTGATTCTATTAAGCGTATGGAAAAACACCATGCACTTGTATTTATGGCGCCGGCTGGCGACAGTGAATTTGGCGAAACCAAGCCATTTATGGTCGATTTGCGCGGTATTGAGGAAATAGCCAGATTGCACTTGCTGCACAACGTATCAAGTAAGCCTGGTCCTGAATCAGCTGCACCAATTCCCGACGGATCTGGATCCGATGATTCCGAATCGACAGTGGAAGGCAGTCCATTATTCGCCGGAGCAACAGCCCCACCGCCGCCAATGGCCACTGACTTAATGTCGATCATCAAAGGTGAAGCGGCAGTTGTAGCCGAAGACACTGCTCAAGGGTTAGCCAAAGCTTCGCATTCAGTGGAGAACCTTGCTGAGCATTTGAAGACACCAATTCGCAAGGCTGACCCCAAGCCTGAAGTACAACCTGAAATACAGACTGAAGTGAAAGCTGAACTTTTGGAAAAGTCACCTGAGCTGGAAAGTGTTGCAGTGAAAGCGGAGACAACTACTCTGCCTCCAGCAGCCGTAGATAGTCAAAAGCCAAAAGCCAAGGACGCCGGCAAAGGACGCGTTTGTCCATACTGCGCAAAACTTGCCGGCAAGGGGCGCTTCTGTATAGAATGCGGCAAGGAATTGGGCATGCCGGACAAGACAAGCAATGGTTTGTCGTCTTTGGATCTTTCTGACACTCTACGTCAGTTGAAGATACCGGCTCAGCCTCCGATAGCATCCCGCTTTCCAGCCTCCACAACCAATCCGGTAAGTGATCCAGGATTTGCAGTTGAAAGGCGAGTTGCTGCCCCTACAGCAGAAATTGCCGGTGTGGAAACAAAGGCACCTTTAAAGAGCCTGCACGAAGACCCATTCCGTCGGATACCGCGCCGCGAAGCAACGCCTGGACTTTCACCGCCGCTGCCGTCGGATCTACCGAAGCCGGAACAGGTTGGTTTTCCAGCGAATGGCTGGTTTGCCGGTGAAGACAAAAGTCAGAATACCGAATTCTAGGAAACAACAGTTAATCTGATAACCGAAGTTGAGCCAGTGATTAATTATGGACGCTTGACTGCGAATTAACCTATTCAATTTGAACTTTTTCTACCTCTTGACCGTTTATAGATAAGCGGACAAGCAGCGCCGTGCCGCTGATGAGGTACTGCCATGAAAAGAAAACGTCGCCTTGAAGGTGTAAAGACCCTAGGGTATACTAACCCTAGAAAGTCAAAAGCAACTGAATGGACTAAATTCAAAAAGGAGTATGCAGATGGGACGTTCGTTCAAATAGTAATTTGGCTTGTACCAATTTCAAAAGAGCAACCTCATGGTTTGAAATACCGGCTCCATTTTGGTACTGCTTCCGGACGATGTCTTGTTCGATATGACAATGAAAAAGCAAAGGGAGACCATCGACATCTAGGCGTTCAAGAAGAGCCATATCTATTTTCGACGATAGAAAAATTGCTCCAGGATTTCTGGGCCGATGTTGCGAAAGAGAGGGAAAGGTCATGAAAAAGAGCAAAAAAAATGAACTAGTGATTGGTGTGAGAACTGATGCTGAACTCTCAAAGGAGTTTCTTAGAGCTTGGAAAGATGCTGAAAAGCATAGAACGAGAAAGTGTCCTGGGCACCATCTATATTTTGATAGTTTAGATACCTTGTGGAGAAAATTGACCCCTCGGCGAACTGAGTTACTGCAGGCCTTGAGGCAGAAAGGTCCACTGAGTATTAGAAAGTTGGCTGCTTACCTTGAAAGGGACTACAAAAATGTTCGTCTCGATATCTGGGAATTAACTGAATCAGATTTGGTTCGACAAACCAACGATGGACTATTTATGGTTCCTTGGGATTCGATTGACTTACAAATCCCGCTATCGGCCGCCTCATAAGTAGTCCGATAGAATATTTATGGGGTAGTCCAAAGGATTTTCGATTTCTATGCGCGTTAGGGCAGCTGCAGGTAAGGCGAAGAAAAAAGGACTTGTCGTGATGGATAGGGACGTCGAGTCTCTGTCTCAACTTTACGTGCACCGTACGCTGACTTCCGGGCAATTGGCTAGGCTGGCTTTTGGCGATATTAGTTATGAGACTGCGCGCAAAAGAATGCGGCGACTGATGCAGGCAAATTTAATTGGTTGCGCTTCATCGGAAAGAAGTGAAGGAAGGGGCCGCCCGGAATTACTTTATTACTTGACGCAGCATGGAGCACATGTACTCGAACAGAAGAGGGTAATTGATAGAAGAGAGATTCCCATTGGTCCGGCGCATACTTATCACAAAGAGCATTTTTTGAAGCTTGCCGACATTTGCATTTCCTTGAAAGATGCTGAAGATATTGGACTGATTCGGAATTTTGCTTGGTTGCAAGGCGAGGATTTTGCCAGTCAGTGGGCCAAACAGCATGGCGCGGAAATGACCGAACATCCGGATGCAGCAATTTCATTTGCTTTCCCCAAGGGCGAGCAAATGATCATTCTGTTGGAATTGGATACCGGTAATTTTCGGCAGACCAGACACTGGGAGCCGAAGATAGTCAATTTTCTCTTTACGGGTCATCCAATTTGGGTGGTGGCTAATAGTGAAACTCGCATTGCGACATTGAGTGAGTGGACGCTGCCACTTTTAACGGCAAATGGAGTAGGTGCCGGCAAATGTGTTTTTGCTGTCTTCTCCGAAATTATGGAAGGAATTTTGGCAGCTCGCTGGTTTCGTGCTGACGGAACTTTATCTGAGTTACGACCCAAGTAGTTCTTCGGCGAAGTGGCAAGCGGAGAAATGCCCTGGAATGACTTCTCTAAGCTCTGGGGTCTCGCTCATGCATCTCTCACGTGCAATTGGGCAGCGCGTGTGAAATGAACAGCCTGATGGTGGATTAGCTGGACTTGGCAAATCGCCTTTGAGAATAACTCTATCTTTGCGATCAAAAGTAGGGTCAGGAACTGGGGCGGCATTAATGAGAGCCTGCGAATAAGGATGCAATGGCTGGCTATAGACTTCTTTGGTTGTGCCCAGTTCGACAATTTTGCCCAAGTACATGACAGCGATACGGTCACTTATGTAGCGGACCACATCTAAGTTGTGGGCAATGAATACATAGGTCAGATTGAATTCTTTGCGCAAGTCGGCAAGCAAGTTGAGGATTTGCGCTTGCACAGATACGTCAAGTGCTGAGACTGGTTCGTCGGCAACAATGAGTTTTGGATTTAAGGCGAGAGCT
>SBAT01000152.1 GCA_005240105.1 Chloroflexota bacterium | reverse complement strand
CTGAGGCTCAGATCAACACTCTTGTCGGAAGCAAATTCTTCACCTGACAAAATTTTAGACCGCATTTTTTTCGGCATACTGCTTTGTGTTTCAGCCACAGATGGACTCTCCTCCTTGGCGCGCGGCAATGACGCCGACGGCTTACCGCCAACCTTGCGCCTGGATTCAGCATCTTCAGCAAAGCTCGATTTAATGGTCATCGCCATATTATAAGGTCTCATTTGCGGTTAATGAGAAATTCTTCAAGGTACTAAGCCTAGCCGAACTTATAATGTCAACATGCCAATAGACTCATCAATACAAAACAACGTAATGGCAGCATCGGTGACCAATCCGACCGCTTCGCCGCCCCTGCTTATTCCATCGGCACCAGAATTGTCGGTGCTTATTCCAGTACTCAACGAAATTGAGAACCTGGAAAGACTGCACAAGCAGATAAGCACAAATCTTTCCGGGCTCAATCGCCCATTTGAAGTCATTTATGTTGACGATGGCTCAACAGACGGCTCTTACGAAATGCTCACCAAGATTGCGCAACGAGATGAGCGCGTAAAGGTTGTTAGATTTGTACGCAATTTTGGACAAACTGCAGCACTTGCTTGCGGTATTGACCACGCGTCGGGCGATATCCTTATCCCGATGGATGCGGATTTGCAAAATGATCCTGCCGATATCGAATTGCTAATTCAAAAACTGGAAGAAGGCTTTGATGTCGTCAGCGGCTGGCGCAAAGATCGTCAGGACGAGCTATTCCTGAGACTTATTCCATCATGGTGCGCTAATAAACTAATCTCAGTCATTAGTGGTGTCCGCCTGCATGATTATGGTTGCTCACTAAAAGCCTATCGCCGCGAAGTTATTAAGGACATCCGGCTATATGGCGAAATGCATCGCTTCGTACCAATTTATGCAAGTTGGGTCGGAGCCAAAGTTACCGAAATACCGGTCACTCACCATGCCCGCCAGTTCGGCAAATCAAAATATGGCATCGAGCGAACCTTTAAGGTTATTCTCGATTTAATGACCGTCAAGTTCCTCTCTTCATACGCCACAAAGCCAATTTACGTGTTTGGCTCCGCCGGGCTCTGGTCGTTTGTCGCAGCTTTAGCCGGTTTTGCTTGGATGGTCATCCTCAAATTCTTCTACAACACCACCTTCATCCAGACGCCGCTGCCGGTCCTGGTAGCCATGTTCTTCATGCTAGGCATCCAATTTATCCTTATGGGACTATTGGCTGAAATCCTCATGCGGACCTACCACGAGTCCCAGGACAAGCGTATTTACATAGTTAAGTCCTCGATCAATTGCCCGAGCGACAGATAAAGTACGCACTTTTGCATTGCCTGTAGCGCTACAATTAGATTGCAGATCCATTTAATAGAAGAACAAAAATGGCACCGACCAAGGAAAAAGCAGGGGAATTCCTACGTCCTGGCGCTGAATTAGGTTACTGGCTGGCAGTAATCATAGCCGGCTACATCGGTCTTATCTTTGCTCTGGGCGCTCCGCACATATTCAATCAGCGTATTGAAGTAGGCGAAGTTGCCACACAAAACATTCTTGCCAAACAAACAATGCCCATGGTGGACGAATTAGCCACTCACCGCGCCCGTGATGTGGCCCGCCATGCCGTGACACCGGTTTTGAAATGGGATCACAGTGCCGATGACAGAATAATCCAACGCCTTAACGATGCTCTGGCTTCTGAATCTCTGAAAAACAAATATACAGACGATCAAAAGACACAAGTCATACAAGCAGCCAAACAGCTTTTAAGAATTAGCCCACTATTGCCGGAACAAGATATAAAACAATGGCAATTATCGGTTCTGGAAGTATTGCCGACAACCTGGGATGCCGGGCTCAGGGCGGAAACAGCTCAACTGGTTGCCTCAACGCTCGAGCCCAATGTTGTTTTAGACACGGAGGCGACAAAGACTAAAGGTGATCAAGCTGCTCGCCAAGTCGAACCGGTCATGAAGCAAATCCGTGCCGGTGATTTGATCGTCCGCCGCGGTATTGTTGTGTCTGCCGAACATGTGCACACCTTGGGCACAGTCGGCGGCAATCAAGAACGGGACTCAGCTGCGCTCATGAGCATATGCCTATCTCTCTTAGCGGCATTCGTATTGACCGGAATCTTTCTCTGGTCATATGAACCCAGGCATATGTTCTCGCATTCATCTATAGGTCTCATTTGCACAATTTGCGTAGTTACTTCCTCAATTGCCGCTTTTGCCGGTTCGCAATATCCTCAGTTTATTCCACTGCCGGCTGCCGCTCTGGTAATGACCATATTTCTTGGTCCCAGAATTGCGGCAGTGATTGTCTTTCTTTTAACAATTTTCCTCTACATAGATGGACTAATTAAGGTCCCTGACTTGATTGCCCTAGGCTTCGCGTCCATGTTTGCACTGGGTGGACGAATTTCGGATCGCCAACACTTAATGCTTCGCGGTGTTCTAATTGGTATCACTCAGGCAGCCGCCTACTTTGCCATCGTGCTACTTACACAATCAGCTCATTCCCTATCCGAACTGGTTAGCAATCTTACCCTGCAATTGCTGGGCGGTTTATCGTCGGCAATTGTGGCCATAGGCAGTTTGCCATTCTTAGAAAATATCTTCGGCGTTGTCACACCATTTCGCTTAGCTGAGTTAACCGATCCGACACAACCATTGTTACGCCAGTTGGAAGAAAGAGCTCCCGGCACTTACCAGCATAGCCTGGCAGTGGCCAACCTAGCAGAAGCTGGAGCCAAAGCGATTGGGGCTGACGCCAACCTTGCTCGCACTGGTTCTCTCTATCACGACATAGGGAAGCTTGTTCGTCCGGTTTACTTCATTGAAAATCAACTTGGTAATAAAAACCCGCATGACGAGATAACGCCGGAAGAAAGTAGAGATCGGGTGCTTGCTCACGTCACCGACGGCATTACCCTTGCGCACAAATACGGTCTACCAAAAATAGTGCAGGACTTTATTCCGCAACATCAAGGCACAACTGTGATGGCTTACTTCTATCACAAGGCTTGCTTACGTGATGGAGCGGAAAACGTTGATACTTCGTTTTACCGCTATCCAGGACCAAAGCCGCAATCCAAAGAAGCGGCCATTGTGATGCTCGCTGATGTGTCCGAAGCTGTCACTCACAGCATGCGCGATCCCAGCGAAGAAGAGGTTGAACTGGCAATTGCTGCTGTTTTCAAAGCCCGTA
Source organism: Chloroflexota bacterium (assembly GCA_005240105.1). Taxonomy (GTDB): domain Bacteria; phylum Cyanobacteriota; class Vampirovibrionia; order Obscuribacterales; family Obscuribacteraceae; genus SBAT01. The sequence continues at coordinate 2,981 of SBAT01000152.1, read as the reverse complement.
CCGATGACGGACAGTTTACTGAGTCAGGCATGACCAGCCAGGATCTTGACAAGGCTAGAAAGGCCTTCGGGCGAGTGTGGCGAACTCTGCACCACGAAAGGCTAAAATACCCATCTACAACGACAGGTCGCATGCCGATGCCTCCAGAACCAGTGGCGCCATCACCTGAAGAAGGCTGCTGCTAGATTAGCGGGATTTAAACTTTCTGATAATTAAAGAGATCATTTTTATGATCTAATTGTTGGATGCAGGGCAACTGGAGACCCATGAGTCCGAATTTTACGTACAGCAACCAAATGTCGTCATTCGTGGCTCCACCAATCCATGATGAGACTTCGGCCAAGCAGGATGTACTGCCGGTAGGTCTGACTTATGTCGACCACATGTGGTACTACGCTCTTTCCGGAAAGTCTCTAAAACCAGGCAAAATGACGAGCAAAATAATGCTCGGTCAACCTCTCTTGATTGGGCGAGACAGCGACGGCAAGCCATTTGCCATGAAAGATATTTGTCCACACCAGGGAGTGCCTCTTTCTAAGGGACGCTTTGATGGCTGCGAAGTAGAGTGCTGCTTCCACGGCTGGAAATTTGACACGGATGGAATTTGCACTGAAATTCCATCTCTGGTTGAAGGTCAGTCGATCAATTTGTGCAAGATTGCTAGCGAATCTTATCCATGCCGGGAAGTACAAGGCAATATCTGGATTTATTTCGGCAAGCACAAAAACAATGTGCCTGAGGTGCCCTGCGCCCCAGGGCTCGATGGAATTTCTTACGATCAGACAACAACAACACTTTATTTGCCCACGCATATTGATTTTGCAGCAGTGGCACTAATCGACACAGCGCATGTGCCTTACGTGCATAATTCCTGGTGGTGGCGTTCGGCCCGTGTCTTAAAAGAAAAAACAAAAACATATGTTCCAGATGGTACAGGCTGGACAATGGTGCGCCACAAGCCTTCAAAGCATTCAATGATATTCAAACTCATAGGCGATCACATCGAAACAGAAATTAGCTTCCGCCTGCCGGCTTGCCGTCGTGAATATATTGTCTTTGGCGGCAGAACAATTTTGTCTGGTATCACAACCTTGACTCCCATTGATGAAAACACAACGGAGTTAAACCACACGACCTTCTGGACAATTAGAGGCTTCAAACCAATTGTTGAACCGATTATTCAATATTTTGTCCGCGTATTTTTAGGACAAGACGAAACCATTGCCAAAATGCAAGCGGAGGTTTTGAAATACAAGCCTCAGTTGATCATGACCATCAAGGATGTAGGCACACCGGGCAATTGGTATTTCCAACTGAAACGCACCTGGAACTATGCTGCTGCGAAGGGGATGCCGTTCGTGAATCCTATCAAAGAGAAAGTTTTAAAATGGCGGACTTAATTTAGCGCTCTGGTTTCGTTCCGTTGCACTTCACTACACCTCCGCTTGCTGTCCAGCCCTTCCACGCTGCGCTTCAAGATTGCTCTATCGCAATCTTTCGCTCCGCTATAGCATGGTGGTAGAACGTTACCGATGTTTGGCCGTAGTGTCTTTGGTCGTAGGTGATTAGGTTGCCGGAGGCTTCGGGGAGTTGGAATTCTCTGGCGTGTTCGATGGCTAGGATGCCGCCTTCGGCGAGCAGGTTGTTGTCGGCCGCTCCGTGTAAGGCGCGTTCGGAGAGGCGGCTTTTGTAGGGGGGGTCGGCGAAGATTATGTCGAAGTGATTTTTGGGGAGGTGGGACAAGATACTTTTTACGTCGGATTGGAACACTTTGGCTTTGAAGTTGCATTTGGCGAGATTGGCTTCGATGACTTTGACCATGTTGCGGCTTTCATCTATGGAGATAAGCTCGGCTGCGCCGCGGCTTAGGGCTTCCAGTCCCATTATACCGGAGCCGGCGAAGAGGTCGAGGAAATGGGCGCCTGCAACTTTGTTACGCAATATGTTGAAGAAGGCTTGCCTGATTTTTGATGCGGTTGGTCTCACATCCAGCCCTGGCGGGCAGACTATTTCTCGTCCCCTGGCTGTTCCGGCGGTGATGCGCATGGACCTTTATACATCCTAAACAATATGTAATAGGCAGACATGGTAACATGTCATGACTATGTCATCCAGGCGCCTAGCTCGCGAACTAGCGATTATAACTTTGCCCCAGTTGCCCAGAGATGAGGCGAAACTGAGCAAGGTGGAATTGGACTATTTGGTCTCCAAGGCTGTGCAAATGCTTTGCGATTATGCCAAGCAAAATTTGGCCGATGCCAATTCTCTGCTTCTAAAGGCCGGACAAGAGCTGAGCGAAATTGAGATTGAACATGGCGACAATGCCCAGAATGTTCATGAGCTGGATGCGGTACCTGTCACAACGGGGCAGTTGCGTCAGCAATTAGAGCTGATTGAAAGATCTTTGCACCTGGTATCAGAAGCTTTGGATATTCCGGAGATGGCCACGCATAGTGCGCATATCATCAGGGAAGTGAATTGCAAGAAATGCAATAGCACGCTTGAAGTGTCTATGCAAAAGACTAGCGAATCGGATGTGTTGAGTTTCTTCCAACTGCTGGTCACTACCTTTATGGACAACCGGCAACAAATTGATGAGTTTCTCAAACAAATAAAAGCAAAGTGGCGACTAGAGCGCATGATTTCTATCGACCGCGACATTTTACGACTTGCTTGCGCCGAACTTTTCTTTATGCAGGATGTTCCTGTCAAAGTAGCTATCAATGAAGCTGTGGAATTGACTCACCGCTTCGCAGACGACAGAGCGGCAAAATTTATCAATGGCGTACTTGCCGATCTGGTAGACACTGCCAATGAATACAGACGAACAGGCGTATTCAACCTTCAAGAGTCGGCTTCGCTTTCATCAGACAAATAAATGACTGAAGATCTTTCCAATCAAGAACAAAGCAAGAACTGGTGGGGTTCCACTCTCAGCAAGCTCAAGACAGCGCTTTCTAAAACGAAAGAAGCAGTAGTTG
>SBAT01000105.1 GCA_005240105.1 Chloroflexota bacterium | reverse complement strand
ACGTCAACTTACAACTATTCAGACTTTCATTCCACTTGCGCCGGAATGACCATTCCATTTACGCCGGAATCTTCCTTCCATTTCGCCGGAATACGCACTAGGATACTAGACAACACCGCGACGCTTTCTCTTCTCTTTGTGGCTAGTAGACACTCTCTTCAGCCCAAGTGATATCAACTGCCTGGCGAGTAGGTCAAAAAATTTCAATCTGTCGGCTCCCCGAATGACTGCCAGGTGATGAGCCTCAGATAAGGAAACCGGATAGCCTTGTCCTTTTTCTACTTGAGCGGCAATGGCTGTCATGGACAACTCAAAGAGTTCCGGGCGCTCAAATAACCAACGCGGAAATTCTAAACGCGCAACTTCATAGCCCGTGTGCAGATAGGTAAAACAAGTCTGCAATTCCGGCGGCATGAGTTTGCTCACCATTGCTCCGGATGTAAATGCTGCCGTGCGTTTGTGTCGTGTAAGTTCCCCTGAGAGCAGTTGGCGATCTGAAAGCGGCCAAATTGTCGAGCAAGGATAGTTTTCTTCATTCAAGTGACCACAGTTCTTTCGGCAATCGGATTTATCAAACGGGCATTGCCACATGCGCAGGCAATTGACTATATCGGAGCTGCGACTGTGACTGATGTAGCCGACAACCGGAATTTGTTCTTCTTGAAATTGATGCAGTGCGCCTATGAAGCGGGAAAAGTATTCGTTTTGATAAGGCTCCGGCATTTTGTCGACAGACCAGGGCAGAAGCGAGCCGTCTACTAAAGCTACCACTGGAAGTTTGCGTGATTTAGCTTCAATGGATTTTGCCAGCAAAGTTGTTAGCTCGAGCAAGTTGCGCTCTAGGGACACATATAATTCGTCAATGTGAATACGTCTTTTATTGACCAAAGGATAAAGATCATCCGGGCGATGAAATAAATGCGGGCTGCTTTCCAAAACAGCCGGCTTTTCTACTCCGTAGGAAAGTACTGTTATGCCCATATTCAACAAGTAACAACTGAGCACTTCGTGGTGGCTGGGCATTATTTGCGAACCGTCGACGGCCACAACTGTAAGAGGTGGACAATTTGGCTCCAGACGAAAGTCGTGTCCGAAGACTTCCAACGGCATGGCTGTCGGCCAATAAACCAGAGCGGAATTATTGGCTAGTCTTTTAGCGAATTGCTCGGCTGCTTCAGCTGCAGATTCATATGTTTGGCTGGCGTTGACTAAAATATCTTCGTCGGGCAATTTGTCCAAGATAGATTCTTTGCCAACTTGTTGAATCTGATGAATCAGTTTTTGGAAATCCAACATTACTTGTGTTTACCGTAACCTTCAAAGGGTTTGAGAGCAGCTCTGACTTTGTAAGGCGAGTCTAATTCCTTGGGCAAGGGATTTTGCAATTTTTGAAACAGAGTAGTAAGTCTTGCCTCTGGTTTCAAATTCATAAACAGTTGTCCAAGGCTAACAATTGCTTGGGAATTCAGATCGGAGTTACTGCTTTGTTGTTCCCCGTCAGGCAAGCAGGCAAACAAGTAATCGGCTTCAAAGTTATTTAGTATCAGGTGATTGTCTGTCCCGACGACCAAATTCTGCAGACTAAATGGTGGCGGAACAATAGGCGGAATAAGCGTTTGTAGATAAATCAAGATATTTAAAAGCTGATGAGACCAGTCTAGAAGTATGTCATCAAAATTACTTTTCGTGACATAACTCTCAAGCGACATATAGCAATTTTTTGGTTTAGTAAGCCAAAGCGTTTGTGTATCTTCAAACTGGAAATCTTGAGTAGCAATAAGTCCTGGGTGATCTAATTCCTCTAAAATGCGAGTTCGTTTGATTATCTTCTCGGCTATATCGCTTCTATATACGCCTGGGAATTGAAATTTCGAGAGAAGTTTTTCTTCGTGAGACCAAGTATCTTGGGCTGAGTAATCAGTTTTGAGAATTTTGTTGGCTCGGATATTGAGAGTTTCCTCCGAGAGCTGTGAAGTATTTTTATAGCGTTTTTGCCAGATTGCAAAATTGTCGAAATTGGTAACTGGTGCTTCCAGTTGTGTCGCTTTGAGAAGTCCAATATCGCCACTATCGTCTAAACATAGACCCAATGCGGACAACAAGGATTCAATGTTGGAGCCGTGATCTTTTGAATGAGCAATGCGGAAAGTAGTGCTCGCTCGGAGTGGTTTTTGATGATAATGCGTTTTAGCTCCGGACAGTGTGGCGGCTAGGCGGTCCAATGCTGATTCGGCGCTTGCCTTGTCCGTGTCGGGAAGCATGAGGATGAAGTTTCCCTGACCAAGGCGGCAGAGCCTGTCCTTTTCGCGCTGGCTGCGCAGGCTGATATCTTCTACAAGTCGCAATAACTGATCGCCTGCTTGTTCGTTTGCAGTGGCAACCTGCTCAAATTCCAAAACATGCAGTGCGGCCACGCAAAAGTCGCGCCCATCTCGAATTTCTCGTTGACAGTACTTTAGAAGTAGATGCTTGAAAGCTTCCTTTGCCATAATCATAGTTTCCCGGCGCTGGCGGCTGGCGCTTGGAATTAGGCTTGGT
>SBAT01000234.1 GCA_005240105.1 Chloroflexota bacterium | reverse complement strand
GTGCTACTTTTGCGTCGTTTTGACCGAGAACAGGCGACACGTATTCCTTTCCTATCAGGAATGAGTATGATCAACGCGAAAGACAATGAGCAACGCAGTTATTTGGAGCTAGTAGATGTGCTTCGTCAATATGGAGCGACGCCGAAGGAAGACATCCGCATGCTCTGGCGGCGTATCGTGTTTAGTATTTTGATTTCGAATACTGACGACCATTTACGCAATCACGGTTTTCTCTACAGTGGTGCCGCAGGCTGGCGTCTGTCACCGGCATATGATCTCAATCCTATGCCAATCGATATCAGACCACGCGTTTTGACTACAGCCATTGATCTGGACGACAGCACAGCATCTCTTGATTTAGCTCTTGATGTGGCGGGATACTTCGACTTGTCCCATGATGATGCCATAAAAATAGCGGCAGAAGTCGGTGCGGTAGTCAGCAAGTGGCGGCGCATCGCAGCAGATTTAGGCTTAACTGCTACCGAAATCGATCGCATGTCCTCGGCTTTCGAGCACGCGGATCTTGCCACTGCCAGCAAGCTGAAGAAGAAGCGCGGGAAGTAGAATCGTGTCCTTCAAGTCTGATTTCGTGCTGGACGTCGATCTTGCAAATTAAACTAATAACACTCCAACACAATAAACTAGCAATGGTCCGACATGATAAACTAGTAATGGTCCAACACAATAAACTAGCAATGGTCCGCACAGATGCCAACGCCCGCCGAAAAATTAGCTGAATCGCTGGAATCCCTGGAACAACTGCAGAGCCAGGGCAAGATTGCCATTCGCACCAGAGACCTCTCCCGCACTGACCGAGAGCGGCTTCTCAGAAACGGATTTCTGAAAGAGATAATGAAAGGATGGTATGTGCCGGCTCGGTCAGATCAACCGGCTGGCGAAAGCACAGCTTGGTATGCGTCGTATTGGAATTTCTGCGCCGATTATCTCCGCGACAGGTTTGGTAACGACTGGTGTTTATCGCCCGAGCACTCACTAGCTTTGCACGTAGGCACGCGCACTGTACCGAGGCAATTGATTGTCCGCTCGCCGAAAGGGCGAAACAATGTGACGCCGTTGCCTGAGAACACCTCGATTCTTGATGTTCATATTCAACTCCCACCAAAAGCCGATCGCGAAACCATAGAGGTACTCAACGTATATTCTCTGCCGGCGGCGCTTATTTCCGCTTCGCCCTCTCTATTCAGGCAAAGTCCCACTGACGTGCGAGCAGCATTGTCAGCAATTGCGAGCGCCTCGGATCTGTTGGGCCGACTGTTAGAAGGCGGGCATACGATCATCGCCGGCCGACTAGCAGGAGCCTTCCGCAATATCGGAAGGATGCCCGTCGCAGATGAGATCGTGGCAGCAATGAGGGCGGCTGGACTTGATTGCCGCGAGGAGGATCCATTCCAGGCACCATCTCCAATCTTGCTTACAAGGAAGGAGCGCTCCCCATACGTCAGCCGAGTTCGATTGATGTGGCAATCGATGCGAGAACCAGTCATCAAAACATTTCCAACTGCACCTGGTTTGCCGAAAGACAAAAGCGCATACCTGAAGCAAGTGCAGGAGGATTACGTAACGGACGCCTACCACTCGCTTTCTATTGAAGGTTATCGGGTCACTCGCGAACTCGTCGAGCGTGTTAGAAAAGGCAATTGGAACCCCGACGCAGACGATCGTGACAAGCAACAGCGCGATGCGCTTGCTGCCCGAGGATACTGGCAGTCGTATCAAGCTGTTCGCAAAAGTCTAAGACGCGTACTCTCTGGAGAGAATGTCGGAGATGTCACAGATGACGATCATGGTGCTTGGTATCGCGAACTGTTTGCGCCGAGCGTAGCGGCAGGATTGGTTAGGACAGCAGACTTAGCAGGTTATCGCAACGATCAGGTGTTTATCCGGCACTCCAAACATGTGCCACCAAGCAGAGAGGCAGTTCGAGAGCTGATGCCTGCGCTTTTCGATTTGTTGCACGAAGAACCAGATGCCTGTGTTCGAGTGGTGCTGGGACATTTTCTCTTTGTCTACATTCACCCTTACATGGATGGTAATGGGCGTATCGGGCGATTTCTTATGAACGTCATGCTAGCGTCCGGCGGTTATCCGTGGACGGTTGTGCCAGTCGGCCGACGCGCTGACTACTTGAGCGCGCTTGAAGAGGCCAGCGTCAATCAAAATATCGAGCCCTTTGCCAAGCTTATTGGCAAGCTAGTCAAGAAAACCATGTTGGGCAAACCCGAAGCTAGCTAAGCACGTCGTTGCGACTGACAAGTTTAACAATCCCTCTGTAATCTCAAAGTTCATCGGCAAAGCCCAACGCAAGGAGTAGTTGATCAACTATTGCAAAAGACTGTCGCTGTCGTGCTGCACGTTGAACAGCGTCAGTGATGCCAAGGAAATCGGCTACCCATTTGGGACCAACGTGATCAGGTGTTTGAAACTTCGACCGTAGTTTTTGTAGCCCTTCTTGAACCAAACCATGTGATAGAAAGGGTTCAAATTCTTTGATCACTGCTTGAACGCCGCCGGGGTAGTTAAGAAGGACATAGTCAATATCGTAGGCATCTTTTTCCTTTATGCGGTCATTTAGTGCCATGCTCTTCATAGTAATAAAGGGAACAATTCCAGCCACCTGGCAAGAGACTTCATCCTTCCCACCAGTTGGTAATGTGCCGGCTATTTTAACTTTCACAGTATGGTCAAACACAAGATCGCAACCGCGAGCCTTTCGTGCACGAACATCTTGAACTTCCTGAGTTCGATGCGTCTTTCCGGTTCCGCCATATTCTCCCGATAAAAAATCTATTTGGACATTGATTGGTCTTGTAGATCCTTGGATAATACGGTGAAAGGTGAATGGCTGTTTGCCTTGTTGATATCCGTGCTCGGTAAGCAGGCGCAGCAACGATTTATATGTTTCGTCGGAAATACTGTTGAAATCCAAGGCAACGTCGACATCTAAAGTG
>SBAT01000195.1 GCA_005240105.1 Chloroflexota bacterium | reverse complement strand
TGATCAACCAAGGTTGCCTTGTCTGCGTCGTCAACGAAAAGTCCCAGTGCCTGCCGGATGCGATTTCGTGTTTGCTTAATAGACCTTCCCTGCGTATGACAGCCGCGTATTCCGGTGATGGACGCGACCCACCAGCCAGCATCATCTCGCTCGTAGGTTACCTTGTATTCTGCCATTTCTGTAGCCATCCTGCGCCTAAGCACGGTTCCAAGTCTTTTTCAATTTGCCGGAGAAGTCCAGGTCCGATGTCTTCGCCGAAATGTAACGGGACGGTGGTGTTGCATTTTCCGCATCGAATCCGAACGTGAGAGCCCCTCTTGCGTACTTTTATGCAGCCGAAACGATGTAACAGTCTAATTAACTCTGTTGCTCTCATTGTACCCCGAAAGACAAAAGAAGTGTCTAGGTGACTAGACAGATAGATAAGCTGGGCTTTGCTGCGCCGGCTTGGATTGGCGCAGCAAGAATTCCCAACTAGAGACCAGCCACCTTTCAGGCTTGGCAACTGGCGTCTCCCCGACGTTTTGCCAGTTGTTGGCTTAAGCGGTGATGGTTCCTATTACTAATACGTTTGAGAACGCAAAAAGTTCAATTTTGGAGATTAAATCGTAAGTCCACCATGGACTCAGCCTCATGACTTCAGCATAATATTCAAACTCAATTTGGGTGCGGCATATGACCGATTTCAAATTTGGCAAAGAGACTGTTCTGCGCGTGCACGATGCGGACAATGTGCAGTGGGCTCAAGCTGTCTTAGAAGAGACATATAGAAATTACACCGGTAATTCTCCGTTTGTCGGAAGTCTTCAACAAGTAGACTCCGACCCTAATGTCCGTACAGGTCCGCCTGCACTTATTGAGGGGATCATAGATGTTTCCGGTTCGATGAAAGAAGAAATAAGCGGCGAATGTAAATTGGACATTGCTAAGCTTCTGATGCTCAACACGATTAATCGTTGGATTTCTGTCAGTGACAATAATGGACACATGAGGGCTAATCCAATTGGTGCGAGGACCACATTCTTACTCAGACTTTTAGGACAAAGCAGTCAAACAGATTCACCTTGCCATGCAACCGAATTGGTTATTCCTCCGGGACGTCTTCGTGAGATTGAGCACTATAAGTCCGTCGTCGATAAAATCTTATCGCTAAAAGCGGGCGGTGCCACACCGTTAGCCTTTAGCCTCTTTATGGCCGGAAATGACTTATCCAATACCTATCGCAATTACCCAGGCACGCGGGATATATTTTACATAAGCGATGGAGTTGCAACAGGTTGTGGCGGTGATCCAATAGTGGCCGCAGAAAGAGTGCGTAATAATCCACACTCTCCAACTACCATTCATACCGTATCGCTGGGCTTAGGCGGAAATATAACGGCAAAGACAGTATTGGGACAGATTGCCACTCCGGGAAGATATCGTAATTCCGAAAATTTAGCGGAGAATACAAAAGGCGCTCCGCCACCTGGGCAAAATGTCTTTGGTACTTATAATTCTGGTAAGTATGTTTTCCCATCGCCGGGTAAGAGTTATGGGGAGTTGCAAGCGACTACGAGCTTAGATGGCAAGGTTTTGTGGCCAAAGCGCACACCTTAAGCGACCTGAGAGGGGATTTCCCCCTCGACAGAGACTTCTGTTTAGCCAAGAATGAGATGTTCTGTCAGAGGCGTAGCAGATGTCGTCCAATGAAGGTGAAAATATAGCGGTTAGGGAAGGTGTTCCTTTCCCAAATAACACGCCGGATTTCATAATAGCCCAGGCTTATGGCAGTGATTCTCAAGCGAAGCCGGTTAAACGCCTTAATGCCAAAGTGACCCAGTCGGAGGAACTTGCTCCGAACACGACGAAGAACGCAGGTGTTAAATCCGGTAGTCATGGCAATTATTTTGAAGGACAGAAAAGCTATGTTGTCCTGTTGGACAAAGACCAAAATGGCGTAACGGATCAGATGACGGGTGCTTATTCACTCATAATCACGTTGCCTGAATCAACTAAGTCAGGACCAGTGCATTCGGGAGTGGAAATTATTGATCCGAGGACTGAGGTTGTAAAAAGCGACCGTGCTGAAACTGACGGTCATAGAGCCAAACATTTCCACTTTGAGGGCACGATCACAATTCCTAAGGTTAAGATCAAACAAGGCTCTTTGGCCGGTAAGGAAGTTACCGTGCAGTTTGACGAGTCGAATTTTCAATTTCCCTTCGTGGAAGAAGGTCTCTCAAGTAATCGTGTTCACAGGGTTCAGGACGAATGGGTGAATGGCAGGATTATTCCGGCAGAAAATTCTCCGGCAACCCCTATTGTTGATGGGTATTTGTATGTGGACGAGTAGGTCAGAGACATGTCGGAGCTAGAAGAAAAGATCTATAGGACTGATTGTGCTGCGGTCATTGCACAGCAAGTGGACGGTCCTAATGCTCTGTCGCAAGAATATGCTAATGACACCAAACAACCGCTTAAAGGTCGGGTGGAAGATAGAAAAGTCAAAGGCGATGCTGAAGATGTATTGCTGAAGGGGACAATTCAGAAGGGTGAGCAGATATTAATTCCCCAAGAAGCTCATAGCGATAATTTCAAACGGGTTGATCCTCCAGGAAAAATGCAAGTCCGCGACTGGGAATACGTGGCTATGCCACCAACCGAATTTTCGTCGGACGGTGTAAAAAAGGCTTACGCTGATGTAGGTGGTAAGTGGCACCGCGGCTGGCATAGGATTCCTGTACACATAGATTTGGATGGCGATCACGAAACCGATGCCTATGACAGATATCCGCTCATGTGGTCAATTCCAGAAAAGTTGAAATTGGCATCCAGCCGAGAAGCAGCAGTCGAGATCACAGGCAAGATCATGCTGAGGAATGAAAGGTCTGAACTGATTGAAACTAAAGACTACTATTGCGCCAAAGTTTGGGACGATCATATCGATAATCTCGCTCACAACATTCGCGCCGATGGATACATCATGCACTTTGATCACGCCACACAATCATGGTGGCGTTTAAGCCAGTTGAAGTACATCTTCAACCACGTTGAAGGTCGCGGCACCTGTTATGGACCGGATTTACCGGCGACTTCCGGCTGGGATGGTCCCGACATGCATATCAACGAATCGCCGCCTCGTATGTATGGCGATCCAGTGGATGGCGATAAGCATAATCTCGTCAAATAGTTTCCATCTTTAGGAAAGTGCGCGAGCAATGCCGAAGGCGGCAGATGCTGCTGTGCCGCCAATGAAGACAGTTTGCAGAGCGCTGCGCAAAGGCTTGGTGCCCGTAAAGTGTCCTTTGATGTAACCAAAAATAAATAACGCAATAAGCGTGGCGCAGGCTGAAATGGCAAGGGCTGTTTGTGTATCGCTGTAAAGCATGTAAGGCAAAAGCGGTATCAGTCCTCCGGCAATGTAGGCACCGGCAATTGTGCCGGCGCTGTTTCTGGCACGCTTAGGATCAGGCCTTTCAATGCCCAATTCAAACCGCATCATAAAATTGACCCAGTCTTGTGGTCTGCTCTGGAAGGCGCTCAGGATAGGCGTGATTTGTTCATCTGTTAGACCATAAGTGCGAAAAATGTCTCTTACTTCGTGTCGTTCTGCCTCAGGTTTTTCTATCACTTCACGGTGCTCTCTTTTGAGTTCGCTTTCGTAATGCTCGGCATCGCTTTTGGCAGCTAAATAACCACCCAATCCCATAGCAATTGATCCGGCAGCAATCTCGGCCATACCGGCGGTGACAATAATGCCCGTTGTGGCTATGGCCCCTGTTAGCCCGGCTGCTAAGGCAAAAGGAACCGTTAGACCATCAGCCATGCCGATAACGATGTCTCGGACAGTTTGGCTGGCTGTAAAGTGACGTTCGATGTGTGGAGTTTGTGGCACGGCTTACCCCTGTTTCAGCTGAGTTTATAGCATGGGCGAAGCGCCAATAAAATGCCCATGGCAACGCAATATAAGAGGCATATCAAGAAGAACTTCTTGGAAATCGGCTAAAATCGCCACCTAAATAAGTAGATCTTGGAGGATGGCAGTCATGCAAGGGGGTTCTGTGATTAGTAAGGCAGCTGACGCTGGTGCCGATGTGAAGGCTTATTCGGACGGACGAATTGAGCTCATCCACCCGGAGTCATTGCACGACAGTGCTCTCTACAATGAAGATTTAGCGCCGGTACCTGTCAGCAAGCGCAACTGGACGACTTATAACTATGCCGCTCTCTGGATAGGTATGTGTGCCAGCATTCCAGCTTACATGCTGGCGTCAGGACTAATTGCTTCCGGTATGAACTGGTGGCAATCGATTTTGACTATCTCTATCGGCAATGTCATTGTGCTTATTCCAATTCTTCTTAACTCTCATCCTGGTACAAAATACGGAATCCCATTTCCAGTCTTTGCTCGGGCAAGCTACGGGACAATAGGTTCTAACTTGCCTGCTCTTATGAGAGCCGTTGTTGCTTGTGGTTGGTTCGGCATCCAAGCCTGGATCGGTGGACAAGCCTTAGACACATTTTTTGCCGCGGTTATTCCCGGTTGGCACACAATGCTTGGTGGACCAATAGCTGATCACACTCCTACCGAGTGGATTTCTTTCATGCTCTTCTGGGGAGCCAACATCTACATCATCTTTTGTGGCATGGACTTGCTCAAGAAAGTTGAAGGTGTGGCAGCACCCTTCGTACTTGTAATGACGTTGGCCTTGTTTGGCTGGGCCGTTACGCAAGCGCATGGCTTTGGCTATTTGATGCATGAGCAAAGCAAGTTCAATACCTTGGCTGAGTTTTTGCCTGTGTTTATTCCATCGGTTACAGCAATGATTGGTTATTGGGCGACACTGTCACTGAACATGCCTGACTTCACGCGTTTTGGACGTAGTCAGAAAGAACAAATCATTGGACAAGTTGTGGCGTTGCCGACAACGATGACATTATTTGCTGCAATGGGCGTGATCATCACATCTGCCGCTGTGGTTATTTATCCGCATATGAAGATGTCCGAACTCTGGGATCCGGTCAAGCTCATTGGTCAATTTGACCAGCCTTTTGTCATCGCTATTGCTATGTTCACAGTCTTTGTTGCTACTTTGTCGGTGAACATTGCTGCCAACGTTGTATCCCCTGCTAATGATTTTGCTAACGCATTTCCGAAAGTCATATCTTTCCGCTTGGGTGGATTGATTACAGGCATAGCCGGCATCTTGATGCAGCCGTGGCGACTGGTTGCTGATCCCTCGGGCTACATCTTCACCTGGTTGTTGGGTTATTCAGGTGGTTTGGGATCAATAGCCGGCGTCATGATTGCTGATTATTGGATTGTGAATAAGAAGCAGTTGGTACTCAAAGATCTCTATCAAACTGAAGGTGCCTACAGATTCAGCAATGGCTGGAACTGGAGAGCAGTTGTGGCCACGCTTGCCGGTTGTGCCCTTGCCTGGATTGGACTAGTGGTGCCGGCATTGAAACCGCTTTATGACTATGCCTGGTTTGTAGGCTTCTTTGTGTCGTCAATAGTCTATGTAGCGCTGATTCTTCTATTTAAGCCAAGACCACGTCTCTAGTGGCGGGATTCAACCCGCCCGGAAATGGCTAATTTTGGGGTTAATCACCCTATTCAGGTGTATCAAAAACTGATACACTTGAATCATAATATGATACATATGTATCAAAAACTAGTACATATGTATCACTTACTAGTACATAAAGAGGGTGACATGTATCAAGCTTTATTTGGAAATCGCGTCGCTGAATTTTGCCTTCTATACATTGCAAATTATGGACAAGGACATATACGCGGCATTGCGAGAACATTTGGAATTTCACCCGGACAAGTTAGATTGCAACTTGAAAGATTGGAATCTGGTGGAATACTCGTGAATCAATTTGCCGGAAGGACAAAACTTTTTCGCATCAATCCGCGGTTGGCAATCAAAGTTGAGTTGACGGCGTTGCTCGAGAAAACACTTGCGCTGGTATCTGAAGAGGATAACGAAAAATATTTTCGCGAACGCAGGCGCCCACGGCGTACAGGAAAATCACTATGACCAGAATTTCGCGAGCGACAACCCGAGAAGATCTTGCAGCGATTGTTGTCAAACAACTAGCCGAACATGGAATAGACGCTGTGCTTGTCGGAGGAGCCGTCGTCAGTATTTACACTAACAATAAATACCAATCGAACGATTTAGACTTCATCAGTCCTGCAAGCCAGCGAAAAATTGAACTTGCCATGTCTGACCTCGGATTCGAAAGCCGCGGCAAAGATTTTGTACATAAAATCACGCCACTCACAGTTGAGTTCCCGACCGGTCCCTTAGGAATTGGTGACGATGTACCGATTAAGCCGGAAGGAACTATGAAGGTTCATGGTGTAACAGTAAAAATGTTTTCCCCAACTCAATCAGTAATGGATCGATTGATCAATTATTACCTTTTCGATGATCGGCAATGTCTCGAACAAGCGCTTTGGATTGTTGAAAAACAACCTATAGATTTAGCCAAAATAGAAGCATGGTCGGCAAGGGAAAGGCAGGAACAAAAATACCAGATATTTCTCAATCGACTACAAATGCTTGGTAAAAAACTGAAGTGATTAAGTGTGGTGCAAAAATTGCGCCAGCAAAGAAGGCGTAGAAGGTCTACGTCAGTTAAGTATTTGGCGAGCGGCTGCTATTGTTTTCGTGTGGAATCTGATGGCAGACCGAGAAAGTCGCGGCCGATTAGACTGTCTACGTGCAGTCCGGTCTCATCGATCGTAACTTCAGTTTGGGCTAGACATCCGGATGTTCTGCAATTTGCAGGATCATAACACTCCCAGGCACCGTGGAAGTTTGAATAGATAGATCCATTCGGTGCTTGGAATTCAGTTACATGATGATCTTGATCTTGTTGCAGGATCTTGAATGATCTTGGCTGTCCAGAATACTGAAATTCGACTATTTGACCAGCTCTGTCGTAGGCAATTTGGTCGCCGGACTTATTTGTATTGGTCACGGCAATACGGGAAAGTGACAGCTGCTCACATTCGAGCTGTGACTCTCCTTGACCTTCTTGCTGATTTGACATAGGAAGGCTCCTTATTTAAGGCTCCTATTTTTGTTATATCGGATTTGCCCTCACTTTGGCGGTTTCTGTTGAACACTTAATATTCTGCAGGGTTTGCTGGTTGGGCTTTATTGGAAATCCCTAGAGGGGATTAGGGGGTTGCCGCGGGGTACCCTAGGCTGGACACCAGCAGCCGCGGCGCTAGCAGATTCCTCTGACCACTAAATTGATTGACCATCGCCAGTTCTAAGAAGCAAGTTAAAACATTTATTGACGGGTGGAGACTCGCAGTATAGCTCCTTGAACGTCTGGAACAGGCTTTAAAACGCGTTCTAAGTACTTCCTATTTGTTTCCCATGGTTTGGGACTTCTACCGACAAGTTTGATCAGGCTATACTTAGCCACAATTCTCCGATCATCATCTTGGCACAATATCTCCAGTCCTGGGAGCGAGATGCCTCGAAACGACATGGACTTTTCTTCTCCGACCAAATTGCGAAGAACAATAAGCCATTCTCGAACACATTCATTAAAAAGTGCAGGATCTAAATCGTTGTTTTTTACCGACACTTTTTCTTCCAATGCTTCAGCATATACTTTGTGTAGATCTATTTCTTCAACGTCTTTAGCCAGTCCAAGCTTGGCTAAATCAATTGCGCGATCAATTCGTCCCGATCTTAGCGCCAACTGAGCCTCGATTAGCAAAGACTTGCTGCTTACATCACCAAGTTGCAAAATCTTGTCATGGCTAACACTGGGTTTGTCCGTCTGATCGTCAATTGGCTTCGTTTTTGTCGAAGCGTCCATCGCACCTGCACAAGCCCATTCCACAAGAAGAAGAACAAGCAAAACGGCAGTGCCAATGGCTAGATATAGTTTTTTGTTTCCCATTTTAATTTCTCTCTTCCTTAATTCCACTTTGGAGTGAATGAACGATCATGTCTGGCAACGGCACTGACGCAGCGCACTTCCGGCAAAAAATCGATATTGCGCACAAGTGCACCACTTGCATTATACTCAGCTTCACGTGACGATAACGCTTGAGCCTTTGGAAATCCCAACGATATAACTAATAGAAGTATTAACATTTTGCACAACACAAGATTAGGAACCGCAATACGGAATCGATAGTCGCGAATGTTTGTGGTTAGTTTACGCAGAGGCCGTTCTATAAGAGTAGTAAAAAGGTGAGCGGTCAGGATCAGTAGAGACAGATACATCAACGATGCTCCAAATGACTGATCCTGTGGAAATCTGACACTGCGATGTGTTAACAACACGACATGCAACATGTAAATCGCAAAACTGCTTTCACCGAGTGTTAGCAAGAAAGGAAAGCGTAGCGCCTGTGATACGTTGCCTCTTTGAAGTGAGAGAATTCCTATTAGCAGTGCAAACGGAACCATGATTAAACCACTGTTGCGCAGCCATTCCCCCAGTGCCGCACTCAGATGCTGACTAACAGTTATTGACCAAGAATTTGAATTCAGACTGATGGTGACTATTAGTGCGATCAGTGACAACTCCAAAAGAGTAGCCTGCAACCTCGAAACTTTTATTTTATGCACGCTATGCTTAAATGCTATTGCGGCGAGGATACCAACTATGAACTCTAAAAGTCGCGCCAGTGGATTTATAAAGAAGCAAACGGCTTGGCTAAGATTCAAAGAATAATCAAAATCTTGCCAGCAATGAAAGAATGTTTTTCCATGATTGAATACAACGCAAAGAACCGCCAGGAACCGCAACGATGTGAGGGACTGAATATTGCCATATGCATAGGTGTATGTTTTATTCAGCCCCTCAATCGTAGGAGGAGGAGAGTGGTCCTTATGAAATAGCTCAGTGGTGTGTTTCAGTGAGATGGACACTAGTACTTCTTTCGATACTCGCTAATCCCATCAGATAGTTTCGCGAAGAAGTTTTAAGAAGGCATGTAGCGGCGTGCCCTCCCTGTAAAGGTTTTGTAAAGGTAACCAAACTGATGCCTGCTAATATGGTTTGGAAAGCCTCAGTCTGGGAACCGAGAATGTCACACTTGGCGAGTAATAGAACGCATCTACTGCTCATCGACGACGATACTAAATATTGCCGCCTGATTACCAACTACCTGGCAGGCTTTGGCTATGAAGTGCATTCAGTTCACAATGGCGTAGAGGGCATGCAATTTGCTCGGCAGGAACAATGGCAGGCTATTATTCTTGATGTCATGTTACCTACCATTGATGGATTTGAAATTCTGCGACAACTGCGTCAAGAAAATGCCACTCCCGTACTCATGCTGACATCTTTGGGCGAAGAGACAGATCGCATAGTTGGTCTGGAACTTGGTGCTGATGACTACCTGTCCAAGACGGCCTCTCCTCGAGAACTGCTAGCGCGATTGCGTGCTATATTGCGCCGATCGGCAGGAGCTGTACTGCAGTCATCGATACCAATTGCGGAGATTATCATAGGACCACTGTGCATCAATCTGGGAGCACGTCTGGCTATGCTTGACGACGAGGTGCTATCACTAACACCAGTTGAGTTTGATTTGCTTTCAATGCTTGCTCAGTCTCGAGGACGCGTCAAATCTCGCGAGGATTTACTAAGCGAGATTCGTGATCGCAATTACGATGTTTTGGATCGTTCAATTGATGTCCATATATCATCACTCAGACGAAAAATGAATGATGATCCCAAAAGTCCGCGATTTATACACACCGTGAGAACGGCTGGTTATATGCTCGCATACTCGACCTCAGAGAAAGCAAAATGAAATTCCGTTTTCCACTTTATGCGCAAATTATCACTATGTTCGTGATTAATATTGCGCTACTTGCCGGCGTGCGATTACTTCTCGCTGGTAATCACTTCAACATTGGCTGGGAATCGGTAATCTACGCTCCGGTAGGCGAGCGAATTAGAACAATAGGATTTGTAATTCACCAACAAATGCGGGCGCTGCCTCGCACTCAGTGGAACAACGTTCTCAACGAGTTCGGTAATTACTATGGCGTAAAACTCTATGTCTTTGATAGCCATGCCCGTGAGGTCGCAGGTGACAAAATAACATTACCGGCTCAAGTAACCGCTAAATTGACCTTGCCGCGCACTTTTCCATTCCCAGTGGATTTTCCCAGGCACCCCGTAGCACTTGCCAAAATGCCTTGGTTTAGTCACTTTGGACAATTGCCGAGACCACCATTTCCCCCTTGTTATTTCATTCAAACAAGCTCTCCAGACCGCTTTTGGATTGCTACCTTCCTGCCGTTGCCTGAAGTGCAAGGGCCGGGCACATTGCTGGCTGTAACATCGAACCTATGGCAAACTCGCTTGGTCGAAAACTATGGATATCTGTTTGTTTTTGTCTTGGGCGTTTTTTGCTTCTCGTTTGTTATTTGGTGGCCATTCGTTTATGGCATCACCCGATCACTCGGTAAACTTACTAGTGCTACCGAACAGATTGCTGAAGGAAGGTTTGATAAGCCAATCACGATCTCTAGAACCGACGAGATTGGCCGACTGGCCGTTGCCATCAATAGCATGTCCAACCGTCTCAACGGGTATTTATCAGGACAGAAGCGTTTTCTTGGTGATATCGCACATGAATTGAGTTCGCCTGTGGCGCGTTTGCAGGTTGCTCTAGCTATTCTCGAAACGGAAAAGACACAGCAACAGACTTCGACAATTGAAGACATTCGCGAAGATCTAGAGCAAATGAGTCTCCTAATAAATGAATTGCTTGCTTATTCAAAAGCCAGCCTTGCCAGCAAAGCCACTGAATTAGTCCAGCTGGACTTAGAGACTGTTTTGCGGGCAGCCATAGCGCGCACCTGCCAAAATGATTCGGTTGAGCTGAATATTCAACCTGGATTGACTTGCTTGGGAGATAGACTTCTTTTGGATCGTGCCTTTGGAAATATATTACGAAACGCAGTTGCCTACGCATCACAGTGCGGTCCAATTGAAGTTATAGCCTATCGTTCCTCAAAAGAAACCGTTGTTTTATTCAATGATAAAGGTCCGGGTGTACCAGAAGAAGCCATTGAATTGTTGGGGCAGCCGTTTTATCGACCGGAACCATCTCGCAGTCGCAATTTCGGCGGAGTTGGTCTTGGTCTAGCAATAGTAAAAACATGCATTGAGACTTGTAACGGCACGGTAACCATTAGCAATCGTCAATCAGGAGGACTGCAAGTCGCTGTTCATCTTACAGTTTGCGACAATGGCCACGTTCCCGTCAACCCACTTTAGAATATTGACACTTAGTATTCTGCAGGGTTTGCCAGTGGAATTTTATTGGAAATCCCTAGAGGGGATTAAGGGGTTTCCGTTAAGAGTGGGCAGTTGTTCGATATGGTCGGCAATCACATTGGCGACGCCTTCATGCAATTGTAATTTACCTGTTATAGCTATAAAGCTGTAGTTCAGAAGAACCTTGCGGTATTTATCGAAGATAAAGGGTCGTATGACGACATTGGCCATGCCGGTTTCGTCTTCCAAGGTGATGAAGACAAAGCCTTTTGCCGTGCCTGGGCGTTGGCGGCAGATTACTCCGCCGGCAATAGTTAGTACTTCGCCGTCCTGGCTCTTTGTAATGTCGAGGCAGGTATGGATTTGTCTTTCTATTGCCCAGGAACGATAGAAGGTCATGGGGTGTTTGCCTGTCGATAGTCCCAGCGTGGCGTAATCGGCAGACATTGTTTCCAGCTCGGTCATTTCAGGAATGCGGAGTTGGACGTGTTCCGGATCCGGCGGTGGCAGGAGTTTTTTTAGAGGCTGGTCTTTTGGTTTCTTGGACAAGGCAAGGACAGACCAAAGTGCTTGGCGGCGACCTTTGTGGAGAGTTTCAAATGCTCCGGCTTTGGCGAGTAGCGTGAGTGCTTTGGGTCCAAGACCGCTTCTTTGACAGACGTCTTCCGTGGAGGTGAAGGGACCGCCTTGGGACCAGGCGTTTTTCAGGAGGTGTTCGGCTTTGGAACCTAGACCTTTGACGTATCTAAGACCGACGCGGAGGTGTAATTTGTCATTCCGAGCGAAGCGAGGAATCT
>SBAT01000054.1 GCA_005240105.1 Chloroflexota bacterium | reverse complement strand
TGTGATGAGGGCTGTGACGGCTGCCAACCAGAACCAGCCGACTGGAATCTTATGGGGCAAAACCCAGGCGTTTACCATTCAGTCAAATGGACAGCTGCTTGATGCTAATGCTTATCGCAATGTGATCATTGCTTCGCCGGGTGGCAGTCCTATTCGTTTGAGAGATGTAGCCAGTGTTATTGACTCAGTGCAAAACGACAAGTCCGCTGGTTGGTACAACAACAAACCGGCTGTAATTTTGGCTGTGTTGCGTCAGCCCGGCGCCAATACAATTGATGTAGTCAATAACATCAAACAGCTATTGCCCAACTTCAGGGAGTTGGCGCCAAAAGCAATTGGTATCGACATCTTATACGATCAATCAACAGCTATTCGTGATTCGGTCAATGATGTGCAGGCAACGCTTATGTTGACCGTAGTACTTGTAGTGTTGGTGATTTACCTTTTCTTGGGTAATCTATCTGCTACGATAATTCCAAGTTTGGCATTGCCTATATCCATTGTCGGCACATTTGCCGTTATGCAATTGCTGCATTTTAGTCTTAATGTCTTGTCCTTAATGGCCCTGTCGCTTTCTGTGGGATTTGTGGTTGATGATGCCATAGTCATGCTGGAGAACATCGTCCGTCATATGGAGATGGGCAAGAGTCCGATGCAGGCTGCCTTTGATGGGGCAAAAGAAATTGGCTTTACCATTTTGTCCATGACCTTGTCCTTGGTGGCTGTCTTTATTCCCGTACTTTTATTACCGGGAATAGTCGGGCGTTTATTCAATGAATTCTCAGTGACAATAAGCGTGGCTATTTTGATTTCAGGGTTTATTTCGCTTACTTTTACACCCATGCTGTGCAGCCGATTTTTAAAGCCGGCCAAAACTGATGCAAAAAAATCAATTGTGCTGGCCAAGTCAGAGGCAGCTTTTGAGTGGATGGTCACGAATTATCGATCTACCTTACGATTTGCTTTGCATCACAAGAACATGGTCCTGAATATATTCTTCGGCATGCTTGTTGTCACAGGCATTTTGTTTGTGGTCATGCCAAAAGGCTTTATGCCCAGTGAAGATGCCAATCAAATTCTCATTATGACTGAGGCTAGCCAAGGTGCGTCATTTGACGAGATGGTAAATAAGCATAAAAGCCTCTGCCAAATTATTCAGGAAAATAAGAACGTCCAGTCGGTAATGTCCAGCATTGGCGTAGGTAACGGCAGCCCCAACATAGCGCTTAACCAGGGACGTATCCTTGTTGTATTGAAAGGCCGTGATAGTCGTGCACTTGCTGCAGACAAGATAATTGAAGAGCTGGCCCCAAAACTCAAAGCAGTACCTGGCATAAATTGTTATCTGCAGGTGCCACCGATGGTGACAATTGGTGGACAGGTGACAAAGAGCATTTACCAGTACACGCTTTCCAGCCCGGACAGCAAGGAATTGTACGTTGCTGCGCGAACTCTGGAGAACCGGATCAAAGAAATACCAGGAGTGGTGGATGTCGGCAGTGACTTGCAGGTGGATAATCCGGAAGTGCATGTAAAAGTTGATCGCGACAAGTGCGCTCGTCTTGGTGTTACTGTTCAACAAATAGAAGACCTGTTGAACAATGCCTATGCAGCCAGACAAATTTCAACCATGTACACGCCCACTAACCAGTACTGGGTAATTATTGAGGTGGAACCAAGGTATTACCGAGATCCCTCGCTATTGCACACTTTGTACATTCGCACAATTACCGGGACGCTTGTGCCTCTGGACACTCTCTGTACCATGGAAACTGGGGTCGGTCCATTGCTCGTCAATCATGTCAGCCAATTCCCCTCCGTCACCCTGTCTTTCAATTTGAAACCAGGGGCATCACTTGGTGATGTAACCAGCAAGATTCGCGAACTGTCCAGCGAAATTGTTCCAGCTTCAATTACAACAAGCTTTCAAGGATCAGCGCATGAGTTTGAAAGCTCATTGAAGAATTTGTGGATCCTCTTAGTTCTGGCCGTAATTGTAATTTATATAGTGCTGGGTATTCTCTATGAAAGCTATACGCATCCCATCACAATTCTTTCCGGGCTGCCATCGGCAGGTTTAGGCGCTTTGCTTATACTGATGCTTTTTAGAATTGACTTAAATATATATGGTTTTCTTGGACTTATTATGTTAATTGGCATTGTGAAAAAGAATGCCATCATGATGATCGACTTTGCTCTAGATGCTCAACGCCAAGCAGGCAAAGATGCAGAAGACGCTATCTTTGAAGCGGCACTGACAAGGTTTCGCCCAATCATGATGACGACGATGGCAGCCCTGATGGGCGGACTGCCTATTGCTATGGGCATTGGAGCCGGAGCCGAATCAAGGCAGCCACTTGGTCTAACAGTTGTCGGCGGCTTGTTGGTATCCCAATTGGTCACTCTCTACATAACACCCGTCTTTTATATCTATTTCGACAGGCTGCAAAGGCAATTTAGTGCCAAATTCCAGCCTGAAAGTACCTGATCTGGGGAAAGATTAGACCCGTCCAATGTGAATATTTGGGGCCTGGCTTGGGTTTTGGTGCTGTCTACACTGTTTTGCGTATTTTCAAACACATTAGCGTTTGGTAATCTGAGTGAGCGAGAGTTAAGAAAACGCCTTAGCCACAACCAAGCCGGAGTACACCCCCTGCTCCGGCTTAGCTAAGGACGCACTAAGAGGTAAATCAAATGAATAAGTCTTCCGGTCCTAATGTTCTAATCGTTTTAGCCCTGATGTCCACACTGCTTGTTGTCGGTACTTTTATGGCAATCAACAACCCACCTGCACATGTTGTGCAAGACAAGACATCATCTACCCACGTCTTTATTACGTTGGCATACTAAATCTGTCGGTGACCTTAGCTAAGCTGGAGCCTACCCCCTCTCCGGCTTAGCTAAGGTCACCTTTTAGTTAGAGGTCTAATACAATGATCAAGTCTACTGGTAATAGTTTAGTTCTCTTCCTTGCCATGACCTCAGTGTTTGTGGTGGTGGCAGGATATTTTGTACTGAATTACAAGCAGAGTTTTCCGAGATATGCCAATACAGCAATAGATGCTGCTGCGTTAACTGCTGCCAAAGATTTGTCTTACCTTGTTATAGATGAAATGGATGGCTGCCATTTTGGTGTCATTGGGCTTGTTGATGATACGCCGCGTAAGAAAGATCAAAGATCTGTTTACAGTGTGCATACAGTAAAGTCCGCTATTGAAAGAAACATGAGTGTTGCACGAAAGATTAGTAACCAGGACATGCTCAGGCAGGCTCAACAGGATTTGAAAAACTTAGAGACTGATTCCATATTATTGCGCCGTAAAATTGCCAGCGCTTTGGTTGTCGGTAAATTTGAAGATAAAGACGGTAATGTAATAACTCTTCTCGATGATGTGAATAAGTCCTTCGATCGCCATGCTATTAGTATACGTAGCGGAAAAAGATCTGGTTTATTGCAATTAGTATCGGGAGAATCAAACTACTCGGTGCAAGTAAGAGCTTCGCAAGCAAATGCCGGTTCGGCACCACTTACTGTTTCGGCTTCTGCGAAAATTGGTCCAGAGCCCGCCCCGAATAGGGACAATCTAATCTCCTGCCCGTACTCGTTCCGCCCGCGTCCGTAATTTTAATACTTCTAGATCTGCTTGATGTGTCGAGATCTCTATTTTGCCGTATCCTTTTGTTGAATAGACCTGGTTGTATATGTAATCGGCAAGCTCGTCTAACGTGGAAGCCAGTAGTGCTCGTGCTTCGCCGGCAGTGCTTTTGGATTTACCCTCCGCGTCTTGCAAGGCAGTAGTAAACGTGTTTATGGCGTCGTAATAGTGTGTCCTCGCATCCCGGACGTCGTCTACATCCTTGCACATGCGAGCAATGGCAAGCAAGTTATTGCCACATTGCACGCTGTCTTGACCGTAGCGAATTTTGAGCAGATTCCTTTCTCTGTCATACGCAGCCAAGGCTTTATCGGTTCTTTGATGGCGGGCGAAATATTTTGCTGATTGCCCAAGAGCTTCTATGAGCTTGGGGTTGGTTTGACCCAACTTTTCTGCATTGCGTATAGCATCAGAGTAATAAGCATCAGCAGTTGAGGACTGATTCGCTCGGTCTGCAGCTGCGGCTTTGCTCAAAAGATCGTCAACTGAGTCACTTGCGTTAGCAGTGCCGGTTGACTGAGTCGGTTGAGAAGAGGGGCTGTTTGATCTGCTGCTTTGTGAACCCAGTCTTGCTGTTGTAGTTGGCCTGCTAGCAGCCAGTGCTTGTTGGGCCATGCTCGCTTCTCGAGAAGCGGGAAATTTTTGCACTGTCTCCTGGTAAAACTTTCTTGCCAATTCAGCATTGCCTCCATAGTGGTAGGACAATGCTGTGTAATAGCAGTCCGTTGCGCTGTGCGAGGTCGCGTAAGACTTGGTAAACGCGCCGGCTGCTTCTGCATATTTTGTTTGTTTGAAATACGCCATTGCTTTAGAGGCAAGGTCCGAAGCCAGCACAACTTGGTAAGGCATTGCTATGCATGAAAGGACAATCAATATGTGACAGGCTTTTGGCTTGAAGTGGTGCACGTTTTGTTCCTCAACGACTTAATTCCCAATTTGATTGTCTGTGAAACGATGAGTCTTAAAAAGAATTGCTAGTGTGATTTAAATGCATTGTTGTAAGGTTATAGAGTTGACGCAGCGCTCAGGAGTTACTGATAATGTCCAATGTTTTATGGCAACTGGCGCTCATTGTTCTGGTTCAGCTTGCTATATCTACATTTGAGCCTGCTTGCGCTGCACCACATTCAACAACTAATTCTTCATCTGCTGTGGACAAATCCAAGGATGCGGTGAATGCGTTTGGGGAGCTAGCCAACGGTATCAGTCTATGTAATGCCGGCAAATACAAGGAAGCCGAATCGTCCTTGCAGCAATACATCACAAACTTTCCCAAGGATCCTCAAGGACAGTTTTGGCTGGGCACTGTGTATCTTGATATCGGTAATTTTGTACAGGCGGAAGAAGCACTTCGCAAAGGCATATCATTACTGCCGGCAAATACTGATATCCCGGAATTGCACGTTAATCTCGGCAATGCATTGTTGGGGCAAGGAAAATTTGATGATGCTCTGCCGGAGTTTAATCGCGCAATTGCGATCAACCCGAAAGAGCCGCGCGCGCACTACAATTGTGCTAGAGCTTTACTCGAGACGCGCAACCCCATATATTCTTCGGTCGCTTTGGAAGAATTAAAAACGACTGAGGAGCTTGGTCTACACTTACCAAATGCACCTTTCTTGAAAGCAAAGGCAAATATTGATTTGGGAAGGCTGGACGAAGCAAAAGATATACTTACTTCCTTTCTCGCCACTTGTCCTAATGATCAAGCGCACGCGGAAGATTACCAAATGGCGCAAGGGGCAGTTGACTCACTAGACAAGGAAATCGCTCGCCGCAAGCAAGAAGTGCCGCCTACGCCTGCGGAAAAGAGGCATTATGTATTGAAGGAAGGAACCCAATACGTCATTGTAAGTGTCGACAAGGGAAAGCATCTTGTGACGATGGCTTGCTCTGATAGACAAGATCCTGACGGTGGCGCACAGGACGGACACAACGACGGCATTATCGAAATGCTTGAGTCTGATGTGGGCAAACAAGTTGAGGGAAGGGGCGAAGTCTGGCGTAAGTAAAGGGAATTGGTTATTCCAATTTTTCTTTGCAGTTACGCAGGCGTTCGCTAACTGATTTGGCACGATCAGCATCTGGAGCAAGCTGTAGGTACTGTTCAAAGGAGCTGACCGCTGCCTGCCATTCTTTGTCGTTTTCTTGCATGGCTCCCAGTTCGTAGAAGGCATCGGCATAGCCTGGATCTACTTCTGTTGAGCGCGTGAATTCCGACTTGGCATCAGACATTTTGCCCTTTTTCTTCAGGGCACGTCCTAATGCGACGTGTGGTGCGCCTGCTTCGGGGTGTTTCTTTACTTCAGCAGAGAACATACCCATTGCTTGATCGACTTCGCCAATGGACATTTGCTGATTAGCTTTTGCCAGGCGCTTATCCCAATCGATGGGTGCAGCGGCTTGGCTCATCGGGAAGCTTGATGTGATGCTTATAAGCGCAAGCAATATTAGGGAGTTGGATTTGTTGAGCATTTCTCTTTCTCTTTCATTTCTCTTTTGTAATTCTGGGGCTTTAGCCGAAGAATCTGCCGCTTCTTTCCGAAGGTTGTCTTCGGTAAGTTACGGCAGATACTTCATTGCATTCAGAATGACAAAGTGCCTTACTGGGTTTTCGAACCAGTTTTGGCTCCGGTCTTCACGGCAGGTGATGCCGGTGCGGCACTTGATGAGCCCGTGTTTACAGGTGTGAGCAAAATAGCCGACACATCGGTCGAAGCAGAGAGCTTCTTGACGTTGTCGCCAACCATTAGGTTGGAGCCGCGGTCTACGTTGCCTGTGGATGATCCAGTATCAACTTCAGTCAAAGTGATGATGGCTACAGGTGAAGTAACTTCTTTGATTACCTTACCGGAAGTTGGATCTTTGATGGTCTTGGTGATGCGCTCTGCTTGCAAGTGATCGCCGACTTTCAGACCATTCGTTTTGCCAACGTTGACGATTACTGTTGAACCGGTTACGTCAGCAATTTTGCCTTGGACGTTTTCATTGGCAATTGATTGGTTGTCAGGAATCTTGGTGGACATTGAAGTCAATTGCGTGGTTACTTGATCGACAGCAGCAAGTGTTGCTTCACCTGCAATAGAGCTGGCAAAATTGGAAGCACTCCACCAATTACCGCCCCAGTTGCCGCCCATGGAAGCACCGCTACGCTTCGATTGTCCAGCACCATTGACGGCGCCAAGAATTTCACCGGTATTGATATCAATTACGCGAGCGTCAATTCCTACTTTTGCCTTTTGCTTGTGGACGGACAGTCCGCTGAGCATTCCCAATCCACCTGCAAATGGGATGTAACCGCTGGCTGCACTCAGCCCAGCGCCTACATTTGTATTGCTGTTTTCAAAACCAAATTGGGTAACTGTGCCGCAAATAATGGCATCGACGCCCAACAATTTACCGATTTTGGCAGCGGTTGCTGAATCAGCACGATCGCTGTTGGAAAGATTTTGCTCTTTGAGAATTGCATCAATCATTTCTCTTTCGCAAACGGAGTAAGTACCGTCATTTACCAGTCTTGTGACTATCAAACTGACGATACCGTCGCCGACATCCGCTGCACCTACTTCAGCAGCAACGGCGCCGTACTTAAATGGCATGACAGCGATGCGACGCTTGGCGCCTGCGAAGCTGGCTGTTGGAAAAGCGAGTGATGCCACCATAGACAGTGCCACAAGAAGGGCAGACAATTTGCCGAATTTCATTTCAATAACTCCTCCCGCTCCAGTGGCGGTTTTGCGAACAGCAATGGAGAAGTATTTTACCGCATGGCAGCCTGAGTTACGGCTTATCTATTAGATCTAATGGCAGCCTCTTGAGCCTCGATTGCCTTGCGTCTTGCGTCTAACGCCCGCTTTTCGGCTTCCAGTGCCTTCAGGCGAGCATTTGAGCCTAATGCAGGCCGTGATTTAGTTTTTGCTAATGTGGCATTTTTCTTCATTTGAATTTGGTCTGCCAGGGTATGTGCCGGCCAGAAATGCGGGCTATCCCGTGAAATCGACTTCACGATTTCCAGAGCTTGATCATACTTCCCGTCATGGGCCAGGGACTTGGCAGTCTCAATTTTTTCGCGCACATCTATTTCAGTAATTACTGCTTGCTCGATTGGTTGTACGGAGCGTTGAGTAAGGTCTTGCACTACTTCTCTCATTGCTGAAGTTACAAGCGTTTTGTTGAGTGGTGTTGGTCCACCAGTGTTGTAGT
The DNA here is from genome assembly GCA_005240105.1 of Chloroflexota bacterium. Taxonomy (GTDB): domain Bacteria; phylum Cyanobacteriota; class Vampirovibrionia; order Obscuribacterales; family Obscuribacteraceae; genus SBAT01. The sequence continues at coordinate 6,967 of SBAT01000054.1, read as the reverse complement.
CTTGCTTATTAGCTTGAGCGGAAATTGTATTTAGAACGTCTCCAGTTTTGACTGTCTTGATAGTCACCGTGCCATTGACTCTTACAGTGAGGGCGGCAATGTCGGCATGATCTTCAATGCGGCAAGACACATACCAATCCGGATTTACTGTTGAGATAACGATATATTGATTGTCCTGCAATTGAGAGGAGAGAGCATCGACTACTTGTTGTTCCGACCCGCTGCCTGTAGCTGCCACTATGGCAATTCTTACCGGGCGAGCTGCTGCATGTACTACAGACACATAGCCAACTAAAATGGCTAATGCAAATGCCAGACAGAACATGATTTTGTTGGAGTTCACTGTAAATCCCTCATAGGTTTCGTATGTTCGTTTAACCAGCCGGACACTAATTGAATAACACTTTCCTGTACATCGGGGTCGTTATCCTGAAATTCTTCCAAGATCAAATGTCTTGCCTGGTCGACAAAGACTAACTTGCTGTCTTTGGCTGGAATTTCTTCAATAAGCTCAATTTGACCTTCATGTTTGACCAAAGCATCTCCAACGCCTTGCATCATGAGCACAGGTGTTGCCGTAATCTTCTTCGCTGCTTTGTGGTTGTCGGCCATGAAGTTTTGAAATGCCATTAACTCTACAGGTGATAGACGCAGACGTCCAAAGCCTTGTAAGTCTGCTATCCATTTTGTTTCTAATTCTTGTTGTTTCTCGGCTGCTTCTTTCTTGCCTTGAGCTGATTGGATTTGTCCAGGTTGCATCTGTGTTGTTGCTGATCGTCCGACAACAATGTCAGTCACGTCCATATCTTTCTTGGCGCCGCCCAGGAGATGTAGACCTACTTTGAGCGAATCTTTCGTCGTGTGATATCTTTCGCCCGCTGGAACGCAGCAAATCAAGCCGTCAATTAGTGTGGGATATAGAGATGTTGCCTGCAGTGAAATACCGCCGCCCATTGATTCGCCAACTAGAAATAGCGGCACGCCCGGGTGTTGCTTGCGGATATATTGAAGCGCGCCTTCAACATCCTTGAGTGCGCCAGGGAAATCAATGCGTCCGTGCGCACTCATATCAGCGTCGACGTGGAAAGAACCAAAGCCACGAATATCAACGGCGTAAACACCAAAGCTAAGTTTGGTCATGCGCTCGGCAAAGGCTGCAAAAGTACCCTTGTGCAAACCAAGTCCATGTATGCAAAGCAAATAGGCTTTTGGCTTTTGTGCTTCGTCCACCCATTCCATCATGGGTGTTACGCCTGCTTCTGGCTTGCTGGACTTGCTGGGAGCCTGCACCGGCATGTCTTCCCTGTCCATTTCCATTAGCTGTGCCTGAGCGGGCAAGCTCATGCACGACGCAGTGAGCAGCGCGCACGCGACAGTCGAAGTCATGTTCTTCCTTACCACCATGTGACCTCAATAAAGCCCGTCACAACGCCCGCCTTGAAACTGTCACTCTGAGCCCTTCGCATATCCCAAGATGCCTTACTCTGTAGTGGACTCTTCCACTCAGGGCAGGCTCCGCGAAGAGTCTCGCATGTTAACTTGTGAGATTCTTCGCCGTTCCGTTGGAGCGCCTCAGAATGACACTGCAACTCGATATTTACCAACCTCACCATGCAAGACTTACCAGCGCTGTATATAGCTTCTGAATTGTGGCCGTATCACGCGGCGAAAGTGGAGTCTTGACACTTGCCGGTGGCAACGAACAATACATTACGTCTTGCGGTTTGGGGCTGTGTCCGGCAAGACCCAGTGCATGACCAATTTGGTGCAAGCAGACAACACGCAATTGATTCGGACTAAGTGGTGAGTCAGCACTTGCTCCCTTTGTAAGAATTGTAATCGTTGCGTGATTGATGTTTGTGCCACCACTTTGAAGACTTGTTTCGCCGCCTTCCAATGAAGATGCTATCTTTGTAGCATCTTCAGTCCAGGCGCAGTCTATATCGGAATCAGACTGACTCCTAACAAACTCAAACTTGACTGTTGGGCAGGCAGTCTCCCACTGTTTGAAGCTGTCCGTGAGAAATCCGGCATATTCAGGCTTGAAACCGGATGTGCTGGTACCTGAGGCTACGTAGACCTTGATTGCCTTCTTGCTAGAGGGCCAACGCGATGCGCCTACGTGGCTGGCATAGGTGAAGTAGTCCCCTGTGCTTTGAGAGCCACGTTGTTCCGCTTGAGCTTGCCCCTGCAATTCCTTATCGAGCTGCGACTTTATCCCTTGAACTTTGGTGACCAGCTTTTGGTTGGGAAAGCGCTGAACAAATTCGCCGTATGCTGTAGCGGCTTCTTTCAATTGGCCTTCAACCAAAAATGTGCTGGCTAGATTCAACCATGCCGAAGGTCTGGAAGCATCAATAGCAATTGCCTTCCTCAGATGTGTTTCAGCATCACTGAATTGTCCAAGTTGTGAATAAGCCATTCCCAAATTGGAGTGGGCAGAAGCTAGATCCGGGAAAATAGCCAGTGCATTTTTTAGAATTTGCACAGCCATCGTAAACTTTTCTTCGCGCATCAATTCATACGCGTTGTTTGCCAATGTCATGGCCTTGAACTGCTCAGGTGTTATTAGGCGTCCGGCAGCAAGGTATTGAACCTTGCCTGAGTTGGCACTTGGTTGACTTGGTGCTTTAGCAACTGGCACGTCAACGGGCTTAGCTGTCACTTGAGGCTGCTTAACCGGCTCTGGCTTTGCGATTGGTGCCGGCGTTTCCGGCTTGGTTGCAAGGAGTTGCCCCGTAACTTTGAGAGTAGAAGTCACAGGTGCAATCGGTGCTACTGGTGCCGGTATTGAAACTTGCACCGGTGCCGCCGGAGCTTGTGGCACTGGAACCGGAGTCTGTTTAACAGGAGTTGGCGCAGCTGGTGCTTGTGCGATAACCGGTGCTTCGGTTGCAGGCTTTGCGGACACTATTGGACAAGGCTTACCTAATTTCTGGCAAATGTATTGCAAGTTGGCGTTGGCAGCATCTAAGGCTGTTGGTGAATCACCTGCAGAGCTGAGGACGGTTACAGCTTTTTGTGCAATCGGTTCAGCCTCGGCAAATTTTCCAATGTAGGCAAGACATGAAGCAAGTGAATTTAGAGCCGAGCCGTAGTTGACGCTATTGGCTCCGCTTACACGCTCTTCAATAGCGACTAGCTGCTTATAGCATTCTTGCGCCGTTGCATAATCCGAATCAAGCATTGCGTATGTTGCCATCGCCGGCAGAATGCTAGTTAGCCTATTATCGTTAGCACTATATTGTTTGATCCAAATCTTGCGCACGCGCTTTAGAAGCAAGACCGCCATCTGGTGTTTGCCTAATTGCTCATGAGCGGTAGCCAATCCGGAAAGCGTGTTGCCGATATCGACACTTTCGGGATCGCCTAATTTTTCTTGCACTTTCAATGCGCGCTCAAAGTACTGCTGCGCATTGGACCAGTCTTCTTGCTTGAGTCGCAACTCGCCAACTTCATAGTACGTCTTTGCCAGACGCGGATCATTCATCTGAAACTTGGCGGTCAGTTTTAAAGCCTCAGCAAGCTCATTCTGTGCCTCGTCGTAATTCCCCTCAATCTCTGCCTTTGTGCCGGCATTGAAGTGGCTTTCCCACTGCGCGTCTTTGGCGACAATAGGCAATAAATTACTCGACAAAAGCATCAACGAGACTGCAATGGCAAGACGACGACCCTGAAGCATGATGGACCTCGAGTGGAGCTAACGAAGATCTCAATTGTATTGGGTTTGGCTTGAATCGATGATAAAAAGGTAATCAGAATGCAGTTTTTCCGATGTTTTCGCATTTAGCTGACAACACCTGGGATTAGCTCAATCGGTAAAAGATAAAAATGACTATCAAAGGAGAAGGCTTGCTTCAGCTTTCTTTTTTGAATTACCGCAAGACTTGTGGCATCGGTAAACGACAAGTCCTGATCGTCGTATTTTTTCAAGAGTGTCATTGCCTTGTCTTCAATTTCACGCGTAATTGTAATAATTTCAAGCGATGACTCTCTATGTTGTTCAGCTTGGCGAATTGTTTGTAAAAACTGTATAGCTTGATCATAGCCCAGGCGGTAACGCAACCAGGTGTAGGTTTCATCGACCACGAAGTTAGAAGTTATGAGAGGAAGCCTTTGTTTCAAAATCAGCGAAAACTGCCTGACTGCTATTTGGTGGTATTCGTCTTTTTGATTGGCGAATGCGCAAAAAGCACCGGTATCGACAAAAATCATCAAACACCGTAGATGGTTTTGTCGTGATTGGCAGCTCCTGCCGATCCACTTTTGCTTGAGCCGATTCCAGCTAAGGCGCTCAGCGGGTGATTGCGTGGCAGCTCATCTAAAGCAAGGAAATATGCATCGAGCGCCTGCCTGATGATATCTGCCTCCGAGGTGCCGACTTCTTCGGACAACTCTGCCAGCCGCTGACCCTGCCAGGTATTTAGATAAATCTGCTTGCGAATCATATGCATCGGTGGCTTCTCCTCTGGCAATTATAGTGCGAGTGATGTATAAATGTCAAGTTGATAATGTATACTATTGCGAAATCCGATGTATACAGCGCTAATTGGATATGAAGAGCGTCCAAAGTCTTCTGGAAGCTGCTAATTGCGAGGGCTTTAGTACAATAGTTTGCTAGTCGTGGTGAACAATAAGGTCAAATTAGGAGATCAAAATGCCTCACGTAATCGTAAAGCTTTGGCCCGGACGATCAGAAGAGCTCAAGAAAAAGCTTGCCGACCAAATTGCCAAAGATGTTTCGGAGATTTTCAATAAGAGTGAAGACTCAGTTTCAATAGCTATGGAAGAAATAAGTCCAGATGATTGGGCCAAACAGGTTTACGAACCAGAAATCAAAGCAAATTGGGACAAGCTATACAAAAAGCCCGGCTATACCATGTGACCGCTGTGCAGTCTGATGGCGAGAATGAACAACTGAAGCTGTTGCTATTGAGACAGACTTTCAATGGCAATGCGGACGCTTACGAAGCGTGGCGTCCTGGCTATCCCGACCAATTGTTCGCAGATATAACCTTCATATCCGGCATCCCTGACGGCGGAGAAATCATTGAGGTTGGTTGTGGTACAGGACAAGCAACAGCTTCTCTGCTGGGGCGCGGCTACAAAGTTACTGCCGTCGAGTTGGGGGCGAATTTAGCTGAGTTTGCCAAAAGAAAACTGGCTCAGTTTTCGGAATTTGAAGTTATTACGAGCGCTTTTGAATGTGCGCCGCTAATAGAGAGCAAGTATGACTTGCTTGTCTCTGCTACGGCGTTTCATTGGGTAGATCCAAAATTAGGCTATGAAAAAGCATGGTCTTGTCTGCGCCCTGAAGGCGTAATTGCTTTATTTTGGAATGAACATGTCGAGGGCTCGCCGCCGGAGCCTTTCTTTGAAGCCGTGCAAGAATTGTATGAACAGGTTGTGCCTGAACAAAGCGTTCGCTATAAGGGTCTGCTTCGACCTGATAAGTTATTGGAACTCAAAGACTATGCCCAGGAGATAAGAGCCTCGGGATTGTTTGGTCCAGTTACAACAAGAACGTATCAGTGGGATGTCACCTACGATACGTCTAGTTACATCGGTCTTTTGCGGACATTCTCCGACATGATTGCGTTAGAGGAAGACAAACGCGAGGACCTATTGGATAAGATTGCTAATCTTATCGATACAAAGCTTGCCGGCAAAATAGTAAAAACCTATCTGACCGTTTTGCACCTGGCGAAACGACTGAATAAGGATGGTCAGATTGACAATGGAGCCGACAGTGGGAATTGAACCCACGACCTACGGTTTACGAAACCGTTGCTCTACCCCTGAGCTACGTCGGCAATATATTGAATTCTATTATAACGTTCCGGCTCGCAGGCTCGCCTTCACTTGCCATCCGGCAATCGCCGTTGGCTTTGCGGCGACCCGCTCCTCGCGGCTCTTGCGACGCCTCTTGTTTTGACTTGCATGAAATTTGTATTGAATATGCGGCATGTGTACATTTTGTATTCTTGTTTCTATTGAAAACGGCAGGATTTGGGTTGGTTTGGATAGGCCGGGCTTCTTTCAACCAATATGAGTTGCGGTAAATATGATGGAAAGCCAACTTTTGCGCTGCCAAGATTGCAAGAATTAAATCAAATATGGGGGACTTCCATTGTGGTTTGGTTTGGCTAGAATTGGCTGCATAAACGGTGAGCGATTGATTGAGTCATCGCCGTGAGCCGAGGGGCTTTATAGAAACTTCAGGTCAGCGCTGACCGGAAACGACAATAAGTAGCCCGCCATACGTCTGAAGTTCTAGCTGAAGCGTACGGAAATACTAAGCCTATAGCCATAGGCTGCTAGAAAAGTAGCAATAATCACCGCCGCGGGTTTACCTGGGTGGTGTTTTTGTTAGGAAGTATCAGACCAAATCAAATATAATAGGCAAGCTTTAACCTACTAATTTCGGCGTTGCCCGGCGGGCACGACCGGTACGTTTAGTGGATTTATCGGGAGAATCAAAGTGCAGCCAGTCAGACTCAAAGTAAAGAAATTGCCCAATTGCAAGGATGTCCCACGTTATGCAACTGCCGGTTCGGCTGGCATGGATTTGACGGCAGGTATTGATCAGCCGATTACTTTGGAGCCGGGAAAGCGCACTGGAATACCGACAGGTATCACAATTGAAATTCCGCCAGGACATGAAGGACAAGTTCGTCCGCGTTCCGGATTAGCTGCAAAAGCTGGAATTACTTTGACCAACTGTGTCGGCACGATTGATAGTGATTACAGAGGTGAAGTTACCGTTCTGGCTATTAATCTTGGCGATAAGGCTTACACCTTCCAACCAGGTGAGCGCATTGCTCAGTTGCTCATTACGCCGGTGCCGCGAGTGGAAGTAATTGAAGTAGATGAATTAGACGCAGGCGGACAGCGTGGAGCCGGTGGATTTGGTTCGACTGGCAAAGATATGTTTGCTGCAGGAATTAGCTCAGGAGTTAACTAACAT
>SBAT01000281.1 GCA_005240105.1 Chloroflexota bacterium | reverse complement strand
TCAACGAATGCCTGGGTGACGTGATGGCATTGATCATCTCGTATCTATTTCGTCTCTGGCACGGGATGAAGACAGGGAAAATCCTCACCAAGCAAGCCCTGATCAATGATCCGCGCATCATTGGCGCATACACAGCCCACCCCATGCTGCGCGAATTAAAAACGCGCCTGACCGTAAAGGACAAGAACGGTCGTGTTCATCATGACGGACTCATTCCTGGTGGCGCACTTCTTGATTTGCTCGTATGGTTTGCCACTAGCAGAACTGGTCTGTTGCCGGAGATTGCCGCACTTTCAGAAGCGGCCGAGATTGAGCTTGGAATCCGCGACTTCTTCAAGTTGTTAATAGCCGCGCTCAACCTAGTGCCTGCCGACCAGGTGTTGTTCATAGATATGGTCCGCGTGCTCACCTTGGCAGACCAGAAGTTATCCAATGGAATCCATTCAGAAATGATCAAGAAATGTTTTGCCGATCACGGGATTGTCACTCTGAGCTCCGCGAAGAGTCTCAGCCGTTGAGGTGTGAGATTCTTCGCCTCTGGCTCAGAATGACATTCCCAACGGGTTCGTTCGAACCCTTACCAATCTAGTTGCCGGCTGCTAATATATGACAGGTACAGAGGACATGCCATGACCGCCAAAACTCAAATCGAATTGCTCATCTTCGACGCCGGTCACGTCCTCATAGACTTTGACTGGAAACTTGTCAAAAGCGGCTTTGCCGAAAGAGCAAGGAGACCATATCAAGATCTCGCATCCGTCATGGGTCACATGTCCTCGCTCGGCTACGAGCACGGGCGAATATCGACACTGGACTTCCTCGCAGAGTTAAACAGCCAATTGCAATCGGATTTAACTCTCGAGGAATTCAAAGCCATCTGGATAGTTTCCCTTGAAGAAAATCTAGCAATGGCCAAGCTACTTCAATTGCTAAAAACGCAAGTCTCGAAAATGTATCTACTTTCCAACACAAATGAAATCCACTGGAACGAAATACATTCCCGCTTCAACATAGCCCGTCACTTCGACGAGCTAGTGCTGTCACACACCATAGGTCTAGCCAAGCCCGAACCAGAAATCTACGAACACGTCTTAGAACTAAGCGGAGTCCCCGCCTCCAAATCCCTCTTCGTAGACGACCTGGAAACAAACATCCGCGCCGCCGAACAACTAGGCATCAACAGCATCCTCTTCCGCGGCGTAGACGACTTTAAGACGCAACTCCAGTCCTACGGCTTCTCCCTAACCAACGGCGCCGAGTAAAACACTCGCCCCGCCTTTGTCATTCACCCTCACCCCCTTTGTCATTCCGAGCAAAGCGAGGAATCTGCCGTAACGATTCGTAGTTCGTGTTGATCAACGCGAACAGTCGAACCCTTGCGGCAGATTCCTCGCTAGCGCTCGGAATGACAAAGGAGAAGGGCGGCACGACAAAGCGGGACTCCCACATGGAGGTACCCACCATGTCCAAAATCACCGACTTATTCAAACGCGCCCTGCGCGCCCAACAAGAATACCTGGCCAAATACCGCACCGGACACACAACTCTCGGCTGCCGCATATCACACATGATTGGCGTCCCCATGATCATGGCATCGATCCTAGCCTTCGTCCTTTACTTGACTCCCGCACTCACGGTGACAGCCATCATCACCAAATACGCCTTCACCCAACCAAGCTTGCAAAATGCACTCTTCCTCTTCAGAGTCGCGCTACCCAACATTCTGTCAGACGTTCTCACAATGCCCACCGCCATCACCAATCTGATAGCCGGCATCGCCCTCTTCGCAATCGGTTGGCTCCTCCAATTCGCCGGGCACATGTTTTTCGAGAAGAACAGCCCACTATTCCTCACCAATCCCCTCAACCCCCTGAGTTACACAACTGCTGTCATCTTCATCGCCCAAGAATTCGGCCAACTGATCACCCGCCCATTCAGGCGGTCTCGAAAATAAGACGGTTCGAATTCACAACCATAAAAGGAGAATCCTAAATGGAACAAGAAAAGCAAAAACGCCCGGCGCGTCGTCGTCCCGCTAAATCCCAAGCAGAAATCGATGAGTTTTGGCGTCAGTTCAATGAGGGCTACGCCAACCTCAAAGCTGATCCGCAAGCCTGGGCCGAATATCAGGCCGAATGCAAGCTGTGGGACAACACGGTAGGCGACGGACTCGGTCCGGAAGTCTAAGCACGACAGAGAGCAAGGTAACTCTTGCTCTCTCCTTTTCTCCTTGTTACAGTGAGGTACTAAATGATCAAAAAACGCAAAAAGAAAAAGACCTTCACCCAACTCCCCCGCCGCCGTCGCAAAACACTCCGCTTCTTCATGAAGCGCGACATCGACAAGGCGGCACCGGCGCTCGGTGGTCTCTTCTTCACCAACGACTATCTCTACGGTAAAAACGGTCTGGTCGATTGCTATTTCCTCAGCAAAGACAACAAGACCTTCTACAATGTCACTCTGGAAACCACCCGACTGGCATACAAAGACAAAGTACGCCACATCGCGCACGACAACTCCGAAAAACTCGTACCCATCGATCACGACGCTGTCTGGGATAGCCTCTGCAACCGCAAACCAAAAAATGGTGTCGATCCGTACGGTCCGCATCCAGCCTTCGGCAATCTCCGCCGTTATGACTGGATCGATGCCGAAAGCCGTGTCATCGCCGACACTCGCACAGTACAAGTCTTCGAAGAGGTCACCCTCCACTACGACTACCGCTGCGGCATCGGTCTGCACGCAACACTCAACGTCGCTTATCTCACAGTCGATGTAATCAACACCTTCATCCGCCGCTTCCTCGCCAACGGCGAAAAGCCCTACCGCATCGACACACCCATCAGCTACAGCGCTGACGAACTCGAATGGAATTACGACGAAAGCGTAGCTGCTCTTGTCGATCCACTCGAAAATCCACCGGTCAATCAATAATCGGATTCCAACTTGAAAGACGGAACGACACACTCGTTCCGTCTTTCTCTTGCTCAATTCAATCGTGCGAACCTAACTTCTGCATTACCGAGTTTTGCAAAGGAGATATCACCATGCTCTGTACCGAATGCTCAAGACAACCTGACACTATGTCCTGTCCTCCATGCTCACACAAAAATTGCCAGTGCGATTCTGCATCTGGCGAAACTAAACAATGTACGTATGCCTGCACATCAGGGTCAGAATCACTTTGCGGAACTTGTGGCGAAGCCATGAAGCGCTGTCAAAGATGCACCCGCGAGATCATCGTCGAAAAGGGCATATTCACCGATGAAGTTCTCGGTGCTCCCTTACCGGCTTCTGAACTAAGATAAACTGCCTTCGGAACGGTCCAGCATCTCTGCTGGACCGTTTTTTTGCACGATTGTTGCTACATTGCATAGTTGACGCAAAGAATCACCGCAAAGCTCAGTAAACCCGAACCCCTTTGTCATTCCGAACGAAGTGAGGAATCTGCCGAAGCTCATCGACGTTCGAGTCTTGCAACTTGCACGTTGTTTACTAGCGGCAGCCCGAAGGCACATTTAGTGCCTTCTCCTTCTCGGCAACTGCCTCGGAATGACAAAGGGGAAATTGTCCGGACGACTTTACTTGCCCTTCTTCCAGGACTCATACATCTCAAGATTCCCCTGATCGTCTAACAAGACAACGACTGGAATCGGATTCGGACGACGTTTTTCAGGAGGGAGCAATCGACTGAACAGAGGAGCCGGATTTCTAACTTCGACATCAAATCGCAAACGATCACCGCTCAATGAAAGCTGAATGCTTTTCACTGACACGCGGTCAATCTTTATTGGCACTTCGCGCACTGTTGCAGGAATTTCCAAACCTTTCAATCCAGTGATAAGCGCTTTCCCGTCCCGTTCTTCAAAAGTACAATGCAACACTTTAGGAATATACAGCCCGTGAGTATCAATATCCTTAGCCAATACAGCTTCCCTCAACCACTGCGGCTGTCCTTTGCGGTCACCGCCTCTGCCATTAAACCGAAGGTCAAAGTCATCACCCTGTATCCCGATAGATTCAACCCAAGACAAAACCGGCTTCAATTTAGAAGCAAGG
>SBAT01000270.1 GCA_005240105.1 Chloroflexota bacterium | reverse complement strand
GTTAATCGGCACGACAAGCTGCGTATCGTTATTAGTATTGATAGTCAAAGCCAGGTTGGTGGTTGTAGCCTGATAGCCACCAGGACGAATATTAATGGATGTCGTAGGCGTCACGTTAAGAGAAGTCGGTACAGTTGTTGATGTACCGGCTAAGCCGCGGATCAAGAACGTACCCGGCGTGCCGCCTGTCTGCGTAAAGTTAGAGCTTGATGCAGAAATGTTGGAAGGGTCATTGCCAGAGGTGCCAGTTGCGGAAATGAGTATGATGTTGCCGGCAACATCTCCTGCTCCGTTATTGGTAGCACTGGTATCTATACTACCGGCAGTAATAGCTGTCGAGCCCGTGCCTCCGCTGGAAATAAAGACAGAACCGCCACGAGCAGAGGTCGAGGATCCATTTGCCGTGGCTTTAGCTGAAATTGAGGACGATATATTTACCGCCCCACTACCGACAATGGAAACGGGTCCGGCCCTCCCATTAAAGCCGGTGGCGTCACTCACAATTGCTCCTGTAACCGACACATTTGTGCCTGAAGTAGTGACAGCTGAATTAGCCAGTAACACTAGCCCGCCATCACTGCCGGAAGTATTCACTGTACCTACTGTTAGAGTGGCGGCATTGCTAGTATTACCAGTCGCCGCAACTAAATAACCACCTTTACCTGTCGTACCGGACAAATCAACATTGCCCAGAGAGATGCCGTTTGTCGACACAACATTGAGATTGCCCCCGGAGACACCTGTGGCAGTGATACCAGTTGTCGTAATTGAACCATTAGAGGCAAACAAAGCAATAGAACCACCTTGCCCAGTTGCTGCGCCGGTACTGGAAATTGCACCCAGCAAGACACTGCCACCAACGGCTCGCACATCAATGACCGCACTGGGTGCCGCGCTGTTAGCGCCGCTAACCGTAATATCGGCCAATGTCACATTACCTAAAGCACCAGAGCCATTAGCCGTCACCGACACTTGGTTGTTGTTGGTCAACAGACTGACCGTCGGCATATTTACATTGCCGCCTGACCCACTTGTACCGGTGATATTGTAATTGGCACTGCAATTCGTACAGGCAATCGGACTTGCTCCACCGCTGGTGGTAAACGCAGCACCTGCTGCTAAGACAATTTTTCCACCGGCCATACTTCCGCTGGAGGCATCAATGACAGCGTTACCTGGTGCAGTGGAAGCTGTAATATCCCCAGTCGCCAGTCCAATGAAGTCGCCACCGGTAGTTGAAAATGTTGAACCACCGGAGAACAATCCACTCAAGTCGAGGTTGCCTCCCTGCGCATAGTAAAGCGGGTCACCTGTCAGGTTCATCGACGCAATAGACAAATCACCGACTTGCGAACCGACAACGGCCGTGCCGCCGGCTACATGCACCGGACCATCTAATTGCCCGGCATGTACGTTGACGTGCCCATCAGGACTGACAAAGTTCAAAGAGCTGCCGGCAGCCGTGCCGCCATCAAAAGAGAGATTGGCTTTCGACAAATAACTTCCGTCAGCATTCTTAATCGAGGAAAGCGTTTCGAAAGTCACCTGATCTCGCGCTCGCAATTGACCAAGCACATTGCTTACGCTCAAATTAGTACCCATCATGTTCTTGACACTCAATGCTCCCTGCATTGCCTGCATCAATCCGGAGTTGACCAAGTTGCTTGTTGCCAAAGACAACGAACCCAGTTGAGCGGAAATTTGCGCCGTGTTTGTAATGCTTGCCGCCGTCAAATTGACATTGTTCAATGCCGAGAGTATTCCGGTATTAGTAATTGCGCCACCGGCCTGCATACTCAAATTGCCTGCACTAGCGATAGTTCCTGCATTGACGATATTGTTCATCGCCGTGAAGTTAAGGCTGAAATTGTTGACTATCGAACTCAAATCCAAGCCGAGTCCGGGGATTCCACCTTGCGGAAGTATCGAGCTAATGAGAGCGCCGGAATTATTGAAAATGTTGTTGGCTAAAAAATTACCGGTCGTAATGCTCGGGTTGGTCGAATAAGCAAAGATTGAACCGCTGTTGGTGAGATTGCCGGTGAGATTTACGCCGCTAGTCAAATTGGCAAAATCAATTACCAAGGTCTGATTCGGGTTGACAGTAATACTGCTGGCTGCTTGCAGAGCAGCTTGATCAAGCATGATATGCGAAGCAGCTTCTGCCGGAGCCTCGTTGGCAATATGCACTTCCGGCGCCGGCACTGCTTCTTGCGCGCAAAGTTGAATCGGGAAGACCAATTGAATTCCCAGAATTAAGCTAAGGATGCTGCCGCAATTAACCCTTATCATTACCTGATTTCGTCCCCAAAACTAGAGGTTTTTGGTGAAAGAGCCAGAACGTAAGCCAGTTACAAGACAAAACAAGACGAGACAATCTGTCCCGGCTTCATGGCTTACCTTCGCTTCCGACTCAGGTAACTGCTCTCTAGCTCCAATTATTCCTATGCCCTATATAGGGGCAACTTAAACTTGTAGTGAAGTATAGGTTTAACTTATCTATATAAGCGGATCAAACTAGTTTGCCGCCCCGAAAAGTCAGCCCTGTTTGGCATTTGGACATTTTCCTGTTGACAAAGATGGTCAATGCCACCCTGTCTTAAACAACTGCCTAAAAATCAACAAAACGTTGAGAGAGTCTATATATACAACTGCTGCCCATGCCCATCTTGGCATTTTAAAGCCGCTAAAATTACTGAGGAAATTTAGAAGGACTAAAACAATGACCTGGATCAAAACGATTCCAATGGCTGAAGCCACCCCCGAACTGGGACAAGCCATCGAAGGACAGATGCACATGTATCCGCCGGAATACAAAATACCGGTTGAGAGCCTCATGCAACACGAGAGCGGCTGCGATGGGCCGGCGATCATTATGGCTCATAGTTTGTTGCCGCAGACTCTCTATCATACGTTTGCCACTTACGGCACTTTGTTGTCACCTGATCTACCGCTGACGCGCAAGCAGCACGAGATGATTGCGGCCACGGTTTCCAGTCTCAATAAATGTCATTATTGAATAGAGTCGCACGCAGAGTTTCTGCGTAGAGTGACTCTGGATGAGTCGCTGGCAAATGCGATAAAACAAGACTTCAACAAGGCCGATCTCAATGAACAAGATCGGGCAATGCTTGACTATGCAAGCAAGCTCACCTTGAGCCCGGCTAAGATACAACGCGAGGATGTCGAGAAGCTAAGGCAGGTCGGATTTGACGACACGGGCATCTTGCAAATCAACCTGATCGCCGCCTGGTTCAACTACATCAACCGCGTGGCTGACGGGCTGGGAGTCGGACGTCCTTAAACTTTCCTTGGCAAAACTAAGATCGCCGTAACAGGCGGTTATGATTAGTTTGTCACAGAATTGCACAGCCTGGAGGATACCCAAATGGCAGAAGTTACCGTCACAGCTAAGGGACAAAAATTCCAACAAGAAATCAAGGTTGGCAAGCATACTTTCCTGTCGGACATCCTGCCTGAGTCAGGCGGCGGCGATACAGCACCTGGTCCACATGAACTACTTCTGGGAGCTCTCGGTAGCTGCACATCCATCACCGTGCAAATGTTTGCTGAGCGCCGTGGCTGGGACTTAAAATCAGTCACCGTCAAATTGACTGAAGAAAAGATTGATGATCCAAAGAATCCGGGATTACAAATCCCCAAGATTGTGCGCAATATTCAAGTTTCGGGAAATCTCACGGACGAGCAATTGGACAGCCTCAAGGCAATTGCCGACAAATGCCAGATCCACAAACTTTTGATCGGCTCAAAAGAAATAACTACCGACTTGAAGGGTGTTCAGTCTGTCGCTTCTTAATTTCCGCCAGACGGACCTCAGCCAGTCGTTGCCTCACGGCCGACTTACGATGCAGCCAGTTTAGCGATGCGCAAACGTAACTCGTTTGCTTCTTGCCAGCGTTGTTTTTTCGTAGCAATGTCAGCCAAAATCTTCAAGGCTTCTCGTGAATTGTAGTTGCGCAATGCAACAGTAGCGGCCTTCAACTCAGCATCATCAAATCGCCCGGCAGCTAAATCAGCCCTGGCTGAACTCAATTGGGACTCTTGCTCCTTGGATGCCTTTACCTGCGCTTTTTCACCGGTCAATGGCGGTGGAACAATCTGGTCTAGTTCACTGAATACTGTACGATCTATTGAGCCTTTTGCTGCACACCAAACGTCATGAAAGGCAGCGATAAACTGACTGTGAACATCGTTATCTTTTTCGGCAAATCCGGCAAGATCAACACTCATATCATAGTAGCGATCAAGCAATGCTGCCGCGTCGACATAATTACCTTTACTGACAAGAATATTGATCAGGTTAGAAACTTTAGCCGCATCCGAGTCAGCAGTAAAACCAAGAACATATTTTTCGCTAGTCTTGAAATTGCCGGCACGATCAATCATGATCTTAAATAGATGATCGGCGCGAGCCTCTAAAGCATCTGACTGCGCTTGCTGATTCTGACGAGCTAAAAACGAGGAATAATCCCACATCAAATTTGCTTCGTCATAGATAACTATATCTGATCGCTTCTCTTCTGGAACACTGTGCTGACGAGCATCTGCATCTATGGCTAACTGGTAAAAAACCTGCGCCTGGTCATTCTTCTTCAATGCCTCGAAGCAGCGCGCCAACCGCCGCAGGCAAGGAATAAGCCGCGCATCATCAGACATGGTCTGTTCCATCACCGCAGCGCGCAAAAGCAAATTCGCCGCCTGATCATATTTCTTCTCTTCTATGTAGCAATCAGCAAGTGCTACGAGAATGTGAGGCAAACCAAGAAAACGCTTATCACTTATTGCTTCTTTCATTTCCAAAAGCCTGGTCAGAGACACTTCCGCCTTTTGAACTTCGCCATTGTAGCGATAGAGCTTGCCCAGCACTGAAAGGCATCTACTTTCCAGAAAATCCTTTTTGCTGCCGGCAACGCGCTTCAGCTCTTCTTGAAGAATCTCCTCCGCTTTTTCAATATGACCACCATCAAGTGCCTGGCAGACACGCTGCTGGCACTGAGCCCATTGCCGCTCTTGAGAATCGTTAAATGAGCAACTGGACGTACAGCTGCCGCCCAGTAGCGCTATCATAGCTGCTAAAGCCAGGCTGCGAATTTTCGGTAGTCTATTATTCATCGCCTTGTATTCTAATGCCTTTTTGGAGAGATGCAATTGTCAACTGCCAAGCTTGACCTACAAACAATAGGCTCTTGCCTGAAGACAACTTTTGTCGGACGCTCAGAGGCTAATGAGCTTTGGCCGGAAATTGATTCAACCAATAGCCGGGCTGGGCAATTGGCAGAGTCCTCTGCACCATCAGGAACAATTATCCTGGCGCGCAAGCAAACTGCCGGACGTGGACGGCAAGGGCGTGTCTGGCAGTCTCCTGCCGATGCTGGAATATATGCAAGTTTTCTACTGCGCCCAACCTGTAAGAAGGAAGATATTCCCCTTTACACATTGGCTCTAGGTGTTGCCGCCAGTCAGGCTATTTTGACTGTTACAGGCGTGGAAGTGGGTCTCAAATGGGTCAACGATTTGGTCATTGGTCGCAAAAAACTTGGCGGCATACTGGCTGAGCTGACAGGCAATGACTCGCCACCCAATTTAATTTTGGGCATCGGCATCAATATTGATTTGCGTACGGAAGACATTCCTGATGAGCTATCCAATCAAATAGAGTGGCTTACACATATTACTGGCTCGCCGGTTGATCCCAATTACCTTGTAGCAGAACTGGCTTTCCACCTGGAAGATCTTTCTAACCGCATTACCTCCGGAGACAAGGATTATGTACTAAACGCCTGGCGCACACATTCT
>SBAT01000333.1 GCA_005240105.1 Chloroflexota bacterium | reverse complement strand
TCCTTAGGTAATGGTCTTAATTTTTTGAGTTTCCTGTCCGTACTTCTTCTGTCCTTCATTTTGCCATTACCGCAATTTGCCAGCGACAAAGAGGGGCTGGCCTTAATAGTTATTGCTGCCCTTGGATTAAGAGTTTTAGGATTTCTATTCGGCGGCAAAGAAAAATACAACTTCACTGCCGTGGATGCACTAATCGTTGCCTTTCTGGCGACAAATGTCGTAGCCACATTTGCTTCACGTTATTTCAGCGATAGTTTAATTGGTCTAGCCAAAGTTATTGTCTACACTGCTTCCTACTTTGTCTTTTCTGCCGTCCTCAACAAATCACCAAAGCGTGTGGCCACGACAATGGCAGTACTGGTTGCCGCAGGCTTTCTCGTTTCGCTCTATGGTCTATATCAATACAAGATTGGTGTGGCGCCTCTTGCCACCTGGGAAGATCCAACACTGGAATCCAAAACCACGCGCATTTACTCAACTTTGAATAATCCCAATCTCTTAGCTGGATATTTAGTTCCTCTTTTACCGCTATCTTTTGCTTTAACTGCTGCCTGTCTTGCCGCTAAGCGCTTTCTCTTGTCGCTTTTGCCGGCAGCTTCAACAGCAGTAATATTTGCTGCTCTCTTGCTTACGGGAAGCCGCGGTGGCTTCATAGCTCTGGCAGCCATTGGTCTTATTCTTGGTCTGATTATTTTTAAATGGTTGTTTTTTGAAAAGCCCAAAACTCGACCGGCGCTTTTGGGCGCCCTTATTCTCTTACCACTAATTGCTTACGCGTGTTTGCATCTGGTGCCTGGATTTGAACAACGTTTTACATCCATTTTTGCCGGACGCGAACACACATCCAATTCCTATCGTATGAATGTATGGGAATCGTCATGGCAAATGTTTTTGGACAACTGGTGGATTGGCATTGGTCCAGGCAACAAGACTTTTAGGCTTGCCTACGGGCTTTACATGCGCAGTGGATTTGACGCCTTAGGCACTTATTGCGTGCCCTTAGAAATTGCAGTTGAGACTGGCATTGTTGGTCTACTTCTTTTTGCCGGCATGGTCGTAATGTCTATAGCCAGAGCGCACCTGACATTCTGGCAATGTCAGACTCCCTATGTCCGCTGGTTGGCAGCTGGAATTGCCGCAGCACTTGTTGGCGTCATGGCTCACGGACTGGTGGACACTGTCTTCTTCCGTCCACAAGTACAACTTATATTTTGGTTTTTGCTGGCTGCTTCAATTGCGCTGAGACAATTCTGTCATAGCGAAGAATCAGCAAAGTCATAAGCTGGAAGTGTCGTCAGCCTGGGATCTAAAACTGCCTGACCAACGGTAAAGTTATAAATTACTTCCTGCCCATCCGGTAGGGGTAAATAGCTGTTTATCTCATCATCCAGAAAGCAGCCAATTCCTGTTGCCTGGTAGTTGAGTGCTGTTGCAGATAGATAAATCCACTGTCCAATCAGTCCTGCTTCGTAGTGGACATAACGGTAACAACGGTCAGCAAACAATTCATAGCCAAGATTGAAATTGGCCACCATGGATAAAGCAAAGCAACCATCGGCAGCAATATCCTGAAAACAACTGACGAATTTTGCTATTTGCCGTTGATCAGAAAATGCAATGGGCACAAGTTCTTCTTTTACCCTGTCCCAAAAGTAAATGCCCGGAGTCAATCCATCGACTCGGTGCACGTATAAGCAGAGATCAATTAGGTGAAAGTCAGATCCCGATTTCACATTTTTTTGAAAATCAGAATCAAAACCTCTGGTCGCTGTTTGCAAAACCAACTGCAATTCAGCATAAGACATTGTCCTCTGACCATCCAGATCAACTGCTGACCGGCGTGTTCTAATCACCCTATGCACAGAGTCTTGTCTATCCATTTGCCACTGGTCGGCTTTCGGCAATTCGGCAATTGCTTCGATGTAGTCAGGTCGTGAGACAACTTCGGACAGGGGCTGTTGTCTTCTTTTGAGCCAAGTTTCCTTATCAATAATTGTCGACTCGTACACATCATCAATTGCATGATATTTAATTTCTTCTGCCGACAATACATTGGCAGCGCCACGAAACTCTGCATCTTTTATCTGAGAAAAGTCCCCCGATTGAGCCGAGGCAATTTTAGTATCTCCCGGATAGAGTCCAAGAATCAAAAACGGTTTCTCATCAGTACCGGATAAGCCTAAACAGCGAATAATTTCAGCATCAGGAAATTCGCCGATTACTTCCAGTCTCCAACCAAGAACAGCTGCCGAGAGCATGATCGATGCCAACGCATGTCCTAAGTCATGCTGGCAATAACGGAATGCGCGAGTTTGATACTTCCACGACTCGCGCCAAAATATTGAGGTCAAACAAATGACCACTTTCGGCGCATCCTGTCCCGTCAATGCCTGCCACAATTCCGGTGCCAGATTGGCTTGCGATCTATGTTCCAGAGAATGCCGCGGTACATAGTAATGATAGGCACCATCGGCCAATCCGCTAACGCCATTCAAAAGCAAATGCGTGTCTGTTGGATGCAGGTTGCCCGATGAGGGATTAACCCTCAATGCCCACCGATGATCTGTATGACCAATTTGCTTCCAGGCACTAAGTGCCATGGAATAAAACAACAAATTAGAAATTAAGGCAGCATCTGCTTCATGCACTTGCGGAAATTCATTTTGAGCCATGCCCTGCATGGATTCAAAAAATGTCGCCGGCGAAACTATTAGATCTCGGGGAAGAGCAATTTCTGGCGCTCCATCATATATACGAAACGGATTTGGTTGATTTGCCCAATCAAGGAAATGCCGGTTAGACGTCAACTTCTCAACCGTATGCTTTGTCAGGTGATGATAAATGTAGAATGGTGAATCAATGAACAAAGTTCTGTCCGTTTCCAAAAATGTCAGGGAAAACCCTAGGGTCAAATGTGCGCCTGGAACTTAATGTGGAATTAGTGAGCTGCCCTCAACTAACGCTGAGCAGATTAACCATCAGGCAGCCACTAACCTTCCACAAATGCAACGGCCCTGCAGGGGGCGGCGCTGGCTCCTACTAGTTTCAGGGGGAAGAAAGCAACTTTGAAGCCTTTGGCAGGCAGTTTATTTAAGTTGACCAGTTGCTGGACGACATACACTTCCGCTTCACGATAGGCGAAATGCGCATCCCAGATGTGACATTTGTCGCCTGTGACTTTGTAGTCGTTCACCATTACTGGAAACGGTCTATCCCAACCAGTGGCATCCGTGCCACCAACCTTAATGCCTTTCTCGGCAAGCCAGAGGGCGGATTCACGGGTCAGCCCTGGATAGAAATAACGCATGGGATCATTCAAAGCAAATTTGTCGTGATCTGTTCTTATCAAAGCTGCATCGCCGGGCTTAATTTCATAAGGAATTTTAGAAAGACAATTTGTTAGGTCATCAATTGTTATTCCCTTACCTGTTCCTTTGAGATGGGACAAGTCAAGAACAACTCCATCACAATAAAGATCAGAGAGTGGAATTTCATCGACTGTCTTTGCCCGCTCACCATTGCAGGTGCTGCCGTAATGCCAGGGAGCGTCGACATGCGTCCCTAAATGGCTGGAGATACTGAGGTTCTCTTCTGCCCAGCCTTCTCCATCGGGCAAGTCGGTAAGCGGGCAACCAAATATTTCTTGCATGATTTTGGCACCACGTCCATGGTCAACAAAATCAATTTCCGGAGAAATGATGCGATAGAGGGGCATCAGTATCGCCGGGAAATCCTTTTTGTCGACGATTTCCAGTGGACGGGTAAGGTCAATGAGTGTTTGCATCTTGGAATTATAGTAACTGTGCCTGATAAGAATACGACAGCAAAAGATCTTTACACACTTTGTACACTTCTGCCCATGCGGTTATCAGACCACCTTGATTACTGATGGCTATGGCACCATTCACAATGCGCCCTGTTTCCGCGGATTTTCAGAGCATTTGTGATTGAATCCAAAATGCCGGGTACAAGAAAAATGTACGGACTGAAGGGACTATCCACGTCTTACGCATGAAGCATGCAATTTCAGGAACTGCTACACTGGGTTTTAATGATCGGCACCTATATTGATATAGATACCTTCATGACCCAAATACGGAGGCCTTATATACGCTAATCACGCTTGTATAATGCATCGTTTGTATCCCCCAACACAGTGACTCTTAGGTAAAGGTGAATAAGCATGAATAAACGCATAGTAACCAGCATTTGCAGTGCCTGGCTTCTGAGCATGGTGGCAATTACCGGACCGGCTTTCGCCCAGAAGGTAGCAACACCAACAACAGTAAAGCTTGGCTATTACAACTTGTCCATGGTTAAGACCTCCTTTCCAGAAGCTGCTGGCTCCGACTCTCTCAGACAACAAGCTGAAAGCCAACTGAGAGGTTTCCAAGAGGATGCTAACAAGCGTCTGCAAAAGGCACTAGACGACAAGAAGCCGAAAGAAGAAATCGAAAAGCTGAGAAATGACCTGCAATCGGAATACAACGGAAGATTGCAAGCTCTTTCACAACTGGTTTCAACCCAGGTGGCCATTGCCAACCAGAACATTGCCCAAGCGCTCAACGTAGTTGCTAAGGACAAGGGTCTGGATCTAGTAGTTGATACCAGTACAATCTTGGCCGGTGGTGACAAACTCGTTAACAACGGTGTCGACATCACTGAAGATGTGATCAAGCGACTTTCACCCAATCGCCAATTGGGTGGTGGCGGAGGCGCTGGTGCCGCCGCAAAACCGGCTGGTGCTACTCAATAGTCAATCCAACGATTGATTCTTCAAACTTAAAGAGGCAGGGTTTAAAACCCTGCCTCTTTACTATCAAAGGTATCACGTGACTTGCACTTGCAAAACGAAGTGGTACTATTTCATCAGATACTTAAAGCATATATACTTTATCAGTCTAGTATATTCATTTTATGGATTCAGCCACAGATAAAGTCATCCGGTATAAACCGGCTAGATAAGGGTCCTACTTGCTTCTTAAGAAGGAGAGCGTCAGCTCCTCCCGCCGAGCATTTAGTTTCGTCAAGCTAACCGCAGCAGCTCAAGCGTTAGCTCTGGCATTGACCCCTGCTTTGCAACTTTCAGCTAACGCCCAAGGATTCACCGGCATTGAAAATGCCAATATTACCCGTGATGTGCGAGCCTTGCCCGGTTCAATCATTCCCACTGATGTGATACCACTTCCGGCTGCTGAAGAGCGGCTATCTTTTGGCGAGAACTTGCAATTAAGAATATTGCAGAGGCTACCTGCTCGTCTCTATTTCAACAGCTCGGTTGAATCTACGTTTCGTCTTGAAACTAACCCGTTTCAATTTCCGAAAAAATCTATATTTATTAACAGGAATTTCCCGCCGCCGCCAGTCTTTGCTCAATTGAATGCCTTCCAGCAAAACGATTTTTTCAGGCAACTTAGTTTCATCAATGCCTTCGACATAGTTTTCCGTGTCCTGCCCAACGTCACAGTAGGTTGGACAGTGACACCGCGCACAAGAGTCTTCGGCAACTTCTTTATGATCCGCGATTCTTTGATGCACAACGTGCAATTGAATACGACCATTTTTTCTGTCGCCTACGGCATCCAGCAGGACGTACCAATTACCAGACGAGGCAACCTGCAGGTAGAGTGCCAAGCTCGTGAATTGTTGCAGCAAAACGGAACGCCAGTATTTGACTTATTGCCCGCTTTGACCTTCTCCTACATTTTAACGCCACGCCTGGTCTTATTCGCCAATACACTTTTGCAGGCTAGAGGCAGAGGTTATTTCAAGCCGGCAACACGTGAACTCGATCCCTTCTTTACCTTCGGTGGACTGTACCAGCGTGGTGGCTGGTCAGTTTCAGCGACAGGTACTTACGTGCAAAACTGGCGTGAAATGTATGGTGCTAATGCCTCCATACCAATCAACAACCAATCTTGGATTTGTGATTTTGAAGTGGCTCGCCGTCTATTTAGGGAATTGTCCGGTTTACAGGCATTCGTCAGAGCCGAGCCAATTTGGAACTTTGGCTCACACCAGACACCTGGTCTTGCCGGATTCGACTATCGTTTCTTCTGGGGCTTGCGTATGGCCATGGGTAAGCCGCCATTGACTGCCGCTCTTAATCAAATTAGACAACAGCTGGAAGAAACCGAAGGAGAACCACCGCCACCTTCAGCGCCTGGTAAATCGCCGGGCGAGCCACGCCCTTCGGCCTATCTCATGCCCTATGAGTTATCTGCTATCAAGCCACAGCCTGTTCATGGCTTTATCAGCCGAGGCTCAGACGAACTGGTGCCTGTGCACGCCGTCAAGGACGAAATTGCCAACGTACCAACCAAATATTTCTTCCCGCCTCAAGTTGATGAAACTATTGGCTATTACGATGACATAACACCAATTCTATCCGGCGACCTGGAAGCACCAGTGGAGAAGAATGCCGCCTCATCAATGATGTCGGCACATACGGAACTGGCTGCAGCTGACTCAATGCCAGAAGGACCAATAGATCCAACTATTGAATTCGCCGATCAGCAATTGCCTGATTCACGTCTCGTCGCAATGCTCACCTCTGATGAAATGGACATCGTCATTCCAGAGTCAGACGGTGGAGCCGCAGTCTCCATTGACAACGAAGATGTTATTGTGCAAAAGGCCGCTGAAAAAGCACAACAAGGACAAGATCTTAGAAGAACTCGTAAAGCCGGCAAGCCCAAATTGTCTGCCGGCACTAACAAGAAACACCTGCCCATGGTCGTCATGCCACCATTACCAAGCGTTAACATCGACTCCGACGATCCTTTTATAGGCTCGGGTGTAGATGTATCACGACCCATTATGTTCAACGTTGTACGGTAAGTCGTGTTAAAGCTCCACTTTCGCTTCGCTCTAGTTTCGCTTTGCCAGCCGGCATCCGGAGCACGCGCCGCTAGCGACCGGCTCATCGCCGCTCTTGCTGCGCTTCGGGTGCTTGCAAGTATTTAATCGTTAGAACCTGATCTTAAAATTCGGCGACTAGTCCGAAGCAGGCGATTAGGACGATGCAGGCGAAGTAGAAGGCGAAGAACCATGCCCAGCGGGTTATTAGTTCAATCTCGCTAATTTTTGGTTGTGGAGCTGCCATTTACTTGCCCTCCGTGTTGCTGTTAAGAGTCTGTAGGTGTCCGACAAATTCTTTAGCCTCGGAGATAAAACGTTTTGTTTGCAGTCTGGATAGCCAGAGAGCAACAACACGTCTTCTGTCGACAGTCTTCTTTAAACCTGGTGGACGCTCACCTAAGAGGCGTTCGCGGATCATCTTGTTGCCTTCGCGGTAATAACAATCGCCAATCTGGCAACCGCAAACAATTACACCTTCTGCTCCGGCCTTTAACGCGGCTTCGACCATTAATGGTTGGATCATGCCGCTGCAGGGGAACTTAATCACCTTCACATCCGGTGCATCCTTAAGAATGCCCTTCTCATCCATCTCGCGATCGAGATCAACTGCTCTTTCGCAGATGAGAGTGATGACTGTCTTCTTTTTTGTCTCGACCATGATAAGTCCGACTCCTGAGATAACTAAGACTGAGCTGCTGCTTTAATTTGATTGGACACATCGCTATCGAGCAAATTGGGTAAATCAATGGCATCGAAAGCACAGGCACCAACACAAAGTCCGCAGCCGGAACAACGATAAGACTTTACTGTTGCCAGAAGCTTGAAGCGAGAACCAGCTGGTGCCGGCACCATTTCAATTGCCTCATACGGGCAATCTTTGTCGCACAATGAGCAACCAGTACATTTGGTCAATACGACTTCTGCTGCTTCAACTGGTTTGCTTCTGACGAACCATGGCACCGCTGTCAGTAATGCAACAACACCAATCATCACTAGCCAGAAGGATTGAAGCGACATCTTGGTCATCAACCAATAAGGCCACAAATAGAACCAATCTATTTCAAAGGTTGTTGGCGTCTGAGTCAATTGAGCCATGACACCACTTTGGATTGGGAACATAGCCACTACGCCAAGAATTATGGCGACGAGGATGTAGTTAACAACCGGCGGCGGCGTGATAACTGGTCTAGCCATACGCACATAGTGAACCCACAAGCCAAAAAGCAGGGTGAAGGACAAGCCGATATGGATAAACAAGTAGTTGGACAGGGTCAGGTTGGTAATTTCCTTACCGTTGATAAACCACTCTTTCAATGGCTGGCCAATTATCGGCAACACTTCAAAAGCCGATACCGTCATGCGGGTAAGCAAGAGTGAGCGCTCATCCCAGACCAAGTAGTACCCTGTCTGTCCGATGAAGAGGACTGCCAATAATAGAACTACTCCGGAAACCCACTGTACCCAACGGTATTGCCTATAGCGGTCGGTAAACCAAACTCTAGCCATGTGCAAAAGAATGGTCAAAACCATAGCGTCGCCGGCATAACGGTGAATGCCGCGAAACACAGCTCCGAAAGGAATTGTTTGGGTGATGTAATCAACCGATGTCCAGGCGTTGATCAACTTATCTGAGGCATAAGCGTTGTCGATGGTTGGAATGTAGTAAGCAAAAAGCAGTAGCCCGGAAAGGAACAATACCCACAGGTAGAACTGTGGCAATGCACCGTGGTAATAAAACGGGTTGTATTTGCTTGTCGCTATTACATTAGTCCAGTGCTCCAGCCACAAGGTAGCCTTGTTTAGCGGATCTGTGTATAGCTTTTGCATCACCATATTGTTTGTTCCTTGCCTGAAAATCACTCACAAAATAAATTCACTACTTCATCGGTAAAACTGTTTTTTCTTCTGAGTCTTCGCGACCAATTACTGCAATACCAATCGCCGCCGAGACTAATGCCAGAGCCATGAAGAACCCATAAACATAGTAAGGTGCATTCACATCGTCTTTCAGATAGCTGAAGTTTGAATTGACGAAGGCAACGGCCGGGTTGAGCAATTCAGAGATGTGCAATGTCTTTGCCAACTCAGCACCAAAATCCGATCCTGGTATCGATGGGGTTAGAAGTCCATATTCAGCCCAGGGCATCATGAATGTCATCCCCAGACAACCGGCTGCAAATATCAGTACCAAAATAATTGGTAAAAATCTGTCGCGAGCGGTCATAGACTTCCTCCAGTTTGTGCGCGGCTTAGGCGCAAATGCATTTTTTCAAATAGCTCGATTCTCTTCTTCAGTGTGCCCTTGTCCTTTTCTTCAAAGTAGATCCAGTACGCCTGCACGCCTAGAAGCAAGAGAGTAAAAACCGTCCCGCTTAGAAGCAAAAGCCAATCGGAGAATTGTCCGGTTTCCTGAATCTGCCGCCAGCCGGCAAAAAACCAAGAAAGCGTAATTACCGAAGCAACAAAAGCAGTCAAGCGAAAAGTCCAATGGACCTTTTTTGGCTTCTCAATTGCATTAGGTATCTGGTTCACAATTACTCCTCACCTAGCTTCAGCAGCAGTTGCTTGAGCTTGAGCCGGCGCCTGTTGTTGGCTGGACTTCTTACACCACCACATGGTGCCAAATCCGGCAACCATGACTACAACTCCGGCAATCATCCAGACCCAATCGAGATCGGGAACCGGCATTGGATATGGTGGGTTACCCGGAATTGGTTGTGCCAAAACTGATGTTGCAACACCATCCATGCGATCAACATAGGTAGCGTAATCAAAGCACCAGCGGTTGCTGACCATGAAGTCAATCAAGCCGTTGTATTTGATGCCTTCGATGAAGGTAGGAGCCAGAGAAAAAATTCCATCCAACGGTGTCGACTGCTGGCAAATGTCTGCAACAGATTTCACTACAGGAGGGATATCACTGCCTTTAGCAATGATCTCGTGATAATTCCAATACGGAATACTACCCTTTACACCTTCCCGAACAAGGTTTTCCGCAGTACCAGCATTGGCCCCCATGAACGGTCTAAACAAGCCATACGTCCAAGCTTGTGTAAGCGGGGACAAGAACATTTCCGTCCTAGCCATGAAGAAGTAGACAAAGGCAACCAGTGTTTGCACAAGTCCAATAATACCCATGACCATACCGGCAAAGGCGCCTTTTACTCTTTGAACAAGATTGCTTTCTCTCCAAATCAAGGCCAGTTGCAAGAGAACGCCGATATCAATCATCAAATACAAGCTATCGCGCCAGAAAGGCGGATCGTTGTGGATATTGGCAATATTAACAATAATCAGGAAGGAGAAAACTATCCAGTTGATAAGTCCCATCAGAGTGACCCAAAAGATAAATGGACGCTTGCTGATGTCCTTTTCCGGTCCTGTTAACCACACGTCTATAAACGGCAGAAGTACAACAGACAACGGAATGACCATTGTAATTTCAGTTGCCACAACAGGTTCCAAATACTTGTACATCTGATACAAGCCCAAGAAATACCAGTCGGACAAAATTGGCAGTGGTGTCACATCAGGATTAGAGCGTCCACCAAGGGCTGCCGGCAAGATGATTGATACAACGGCAATCATCAGGATAACGATATTGCGCTTGGTCCAATTTATGGAAATGCGCTTGTAACCGGTCTTATAGAAATACAGCTCAACAAAGATCAGTGGTATCAAGGAGAAGGCCAGGTGCAAGGAGAAGAAGCGGGTAATTGTCTCTTGGGTAATAGCACCACCGGCGCCCAAAAGAAATTCCGCCGTATTCCAACCCATGTGCAAGGACTTAACCAAAGGTAAATAGAAATCACCCATACCTGGGAATTGGTCCATGTAAGTCGGGAAAGTGGCAAACACTTTAGTAGCCCAAAATGCGCGCTGATTCCAAATAAGCAGATATCCGGTTAGGCCTGAATACATGGACAGTAGTAAGGTAACAAGACCAATGGCTATATTGAATTCCTTGCCTGGTTTGTAGTCAGCGTTGATGAACATACGGAACATGCGGATAGTGGCTGCAATAATCATCGCGTCCGCCCCATACTTGTGCATGCCGCGGACGATATTACCGAAAAGAATGCCATGCTGAATATTCAAGATTGAGTCATAGGCGGAGGCTTTGGTGGGGATATACCACATGATCAAAACCACAC
>SBAT01000200.1 GCA_005240105.1 Chloroflexota bacterium | reverse complement strand
GTCTTGGATGGTGTAACCGTTAGAGCAAGTTTGGCATCAGTACTTTCAGCCTTGGACAACTGCTGGCGAATTTCGCTAACAGGCAATTGAGCTGCCGTTGCCGTGCTTATTTGTAAGCACGGCAACGATGCTACAACAATCAATGTGAAAGTGAGGTTGAGCCGACTTGGCATAGAAGGCAATTACCTTCTTCTGCCGCCGCCGCCATGGAAGCCGCCGCCTCCACCCTCGCGGCGTTCAGCGCCCATGCCGCCTTCGTGATGATCGCCGCCAAGACCGCCCTCATGACGATCGCCGCCCATTCCACCGTCGCGCTTTTCACCACCGTCGCCGCCCATGCCACCATCGGCGCCACGCTTGCCACCATCTGGATTTTGCGAATAGAGACGACCTTGGTTTTGATCACCCGGTTTTGGGAAACCATGATCCTTGCCCGGCCAGTTGTTCTTGTTGTAACGGCCGTTAGGATCGTTTACTTGATTGTGGTACCAGTTGTGCTGGTTTTGCCATTCGTTGTTGAAATTGTTGCTAGTGCTGTTGTTGACGTAAACCCGTCTGCCGCCGGCACCGTTATAATACGCGCCGCCGCCGCCATATCCGCCACCATACATTGGTGCTCCATAAGGCATGCCCATATATGAACCAGCCATGGCCGCGCCGGCCATGGAACCCAGAGCAGATCCTGCTACTGCGGCCAATCCAGTTCCGAGAGCACTGCCGCCGCCGCCACCACTGGAATTTTGTTCTACGTTAACTTGTGGCTGTTGTTGCTGCTGGTTGTATTGGTCTTGAGCATAACCTTGCTGATATCCGCCTTGTGGGTATTGTCCCTGCGGATATTGACCTTGTGGATATTGTCCTTGTGCAGCATAGTCGCCTTGGTACTGTTGCCCGCCGGCATAACTTTGCCCACCATAGCCTTGTCCGTAGGCTGGTTGACCAGCACCGCCATATGCTGATGTTATTTGCGGCAAATCAATTTGTTGACCTGTCTGATCGACGTACCATTGACCACCATAAGAGCCGCTATAAATGGCTACTGCTGGAGAGTTTACTCCTGCACCTGGAAGTGGAATTGACTGACCTTGTTGATTGACGTAGTACTGACCATTTGGACCATTTACCACACGATAAAGTGTCATGGCCACGCCTGTTTCAGATGGTTGACCTTGTGCTTGCATTTGCTGCTGCGCAAGTGCCGGCAGTCCATGGGTAAAGGAGACTACAAACGGGGCTTGGACTAACAACCCAATGACCAAAGACTTTTTGACGTTCATTTGAATACCTTCCATATAAGCGACACTAGCCGGTTATTGTACCGACTGATGCTTGTCAAGAAAGACCAATAGTAATTCCTTGGAAAGATTTCAGGAAAGCTGGATAGGGGCTGCGAGCTACTCATGGCGGAACAAACCCCACAGCATGGGCATCTTAGCCCATGGCCGATAGCCTCGCGGGAAAGTCCGAATGGATTTCAAAGAAGCTCTAACAAAGAGGAAGACTCTTATTGCAGTAACAGCGTTTTGTGTTTGTGTATTGATACTGGCATTTGGATATTCTAGATATGCATTGGATGGATCGCGCTTGCGTAATGCAGCATCCGTGGCCATAAGAGAAGGACATTTGGCAGAGGCCGAGGACTTGCTCAAGAAGGCAAAAGTTTCCGATACCGCTCGCTTTGGTGTTGATAGTCTCGGCATTGCTGAAGCCGAAAATAGTCTAGGTAGGCTTTACAGTGAGATGGGTTCGTATGAACGAGCCGAGCCATTGGCCAATGTGTTGACCAACTATGCTGAAATGCTTGCAGGCGCTGGTCGTGGTGCAGAAGCTGTCTCAGTGCAACGGAGAGCCGTCAGGTTGGTTGCCGGACGCTAGCTTAGGACTGCATGCTCTTTGTGCGTCCAAAGATTACAAGCAAACCGCCTGTAACTAAGACAATGACAGCAAGAGTTGGTAAGACTCGCGATGCATCTACTTGATTGCCCTGAATTGTTTCCGAGACACCAATTTTAAGACCAAGAATGTGTATGCCGTGTTGCTCTTGGGCAACTGGTGGTTGATTGATAAGTCCGTAGCCGACTGATTGTTTTTCACCGTCGTCATCGATGTGGTTCCACGGTACATACATCAAAGTGGCCACCGCAAATACTATGCCTGCCAATAGGACTAATTTCTGGAGCGAGTTCATCTTTGATAACCTCTATGAGACACTGAAAGACAAAGGCAAAGATGCTTATCTAGATTGAAAGTTCCCAAGGACACAATGCAAGCGTTTAATGTGGATTATTGCCTCAGCTAGACGCTCTAAGGGTACATTTATCTAGAATTTATTCTAAAGTGGTCCTAAAAGATTGAGGCTCGAAAATAAACATGGCAGAGATTAAGACGACTTGTTGCGTGGTTGGTGGTGGACCCGCCGGAATGATGCTTGGATTTTTGCTTGCTCGTGCCGGCGTGGAAGTTGTTGTTCTAGAAAAACATGGAGACTTCCTGCGGGATTTTCGTGGAGATACCGTGCATCCGTCGACATTAGAGTTGATACACGAGTTGGGGCTGCTCGATCAATTTTTAGCTCTGCCTCACCAGAAGGTGTCACAACTTGGTGCGCAAATTGGCACGGATTTTGTCACAATGGCGGATTTTTCCTATCTTCCGACGAAGTGCAAATACATTGCTTTTATGCCGCAATGGGATTTTTTGGATTTTTTGTCTGACCAGGCAAAGAAATATCCATCATTTTCGGTACGCATGAATACTAAGGCCACTTCGCTTATCGAAGAGAACGGACAAATAATCGGGGTGGTGGCGGATTCGCCGGAAGGTCAATTGAGAATTAAGGCTGACCTTGTTGTGGCAGCCGATGGAAGATCGTCCATACTTCGGGAACAGTCTGAATTGCCGTTGGTGGAAATTGGTGCTCCGATGGATGTTCTCTGGATGCGTTTGTCCAGACTGCCATCTGATCCGCCGCAATCATTGGGACGTATCCTACCGGGAGTGATGTTTGTCCTGCTAAACAGGGGAGATTATTGGCAGTGTGGTTACATCATTAACAAGGGTAGCCTTGAAAAATTGCAAAGTGAAGGATTGGAGTCTTTCCAAAAGCGAGTAGTTGTAATTGTCCCTTTCACCGCTGATCGTATTGGCGAACTTCACAGCTGGGAGCAGATAAAGTTGCTTACCGTCCAAGTGAATCGCTTGCAAAAGTGGTACCGCAAGGGACTTATCTTTATCGGTGATGCAGCACATGCCATGTCGCCTGTCGGTGGCGTGGGTATCAACTTAGCAGTGCAGGACGCAGTGGCTACGGCAAATATTTTGTGGAAACCTCTGTTGGATGGCAATTGCACCGAAGAGGATTTGCAGAAAGTGCAGGATAGACGTACTTTCCCGACTGTGATGACGCAAAACTTTCAGGTTGCTGTTCAGAATAATGTGGTTCGTCCAACTCTTGCCAGTACGAAACTAATGGGTGCACCTTGGCCGACCAAGCTGTTGAACTGGATTCCGCCGTTGCGTGGAATTCCGGCGGCAATTATTGGCAATGGTTTTAGACCAGAACACATCCGCTGTCCGGAAAAGTTGTGAGATCCTGAGCGATTGTCAAGAAGTAGTTTTACTTGGCTACGTAGGACAACCTAACTTTCTATAATTTATTGCTTGACTATCTGGTGTTTAATTACC
>SBAT01000460.1 GCA_005240105.1 Chloroflexota bacterium | reverse complement strand
GGACATGCTCAACCAGGTCATGCCCAGGAAGGACATGCACAACCAGGTCACGCTCAGGAGGGACATGCACAACCAGGTCACGCCCAGGAAGGACATGCACAACCAGGTCATGCCCAGGAAGGACATGCACAACCAGGTCATGCCCAGGAAGGTCATGCTGATAGTCCTACCGCTGCTCCCGCCCCTGCTCCAGCGTCCGAGCCTGCATCTGGAACGGGATCTGGCGGTGGTACCAGTACGGGATCTGGTTCCGGTTCTGGGTCGTCGAAACCAACCACATCAGACGGAGGATCGGGTGGAGGTTCAGGACGAGCTGGCGGGGGCGGAGGATCGAGTCCAAGCTCAGCGCCTTCACCGCATTCGGTGCCTTCTCCTACGCCGAGTCGTGCACCAGTTCCGACTGCCAAACCAATACCGGCTCCCAAGATCGTCATTCCTCAGATCCCGAGACCGGTGCGAACTCCAGTAGTTCCTACTCCAAGTACAAAAAACTCTACAAAACCTACTGCTGCTGGCAAGACCACTCAACCCCAAACATCTTCCCAAGCTAATGCTCCGGGTCGTAGATAATAAATATCCAAGTCTTGTCGATGGAGGACCTGCCCATGGTTAATCAATCGATTGCCTGCCTGCGTCAAGCAAAGGTTCGTAGCCTAATAGCACTTGTATTTGCGTTTGTGATCGCGCTGTGTTTTGCAATCAAGAGCGCACAAGCGGCACCTATTCCGATGAAATATCAGGGAGTGAACATATCCGGTGCTGAATGGGCCAATCACAAAATTCCCGGTAGATTTGATTACGACTACATATTCCCAATTCCTTCGGAAATTGATTATTTTGCCAACAAGGGAATGAATATAATTCGAGTTCCGTTTTTATGGGAGAGAATGCAACCAGTTGCAAATGGTCCTTTCGATGCTACATATCTCGGACGTTATGATGCTGTCATCGCTAAAGCAACATCAAGAAATCTAGCGGTAATAGTTGATCCACACAACTTTGGTAAATATAACGGATTGTTGGTGGGTGTCCCCGGTGGACAACCCAATTCCGTTTTTGCTGATCTGTGGACGAAACTAGCGACACGTTATAAGGACAACCCAAAGATAATTTTTGGGATTATGACTGAACCAGTTGGCAAGAAATTGACGTCGACAACCTGGCTCGCTTCGTCGCAAGCAGCTATTAATGCCATTCGCGCCACCGGTGCTACGAACCTAATCTTGGTGCCGGGCGCCTACTGGGGAAGTGCTAATGAATTTGTTCAACTTAATGCAAGTCAGATGATTAAACTCAGCGATCCACTAAATAACTATGCTTACGATGTGCACCAATATCTTGATTATGATGGCTCAGGCACACACAAGGACTGCCTTCCACCGGCTGATGCAGTAGCAACACTTACTGGGTTTACCAACTGGTTGAGAACCAACAACCGGAAAGCAATGCTCACAGAATTTGGCGTTGTTGCCAATGAGGGTGCCTTAGCTTCTTTGGCTGCAATGATTCAGTATATGCATTGCAATAGCTCTCAGTGGATGGGTTATACCTACTGGTCTGCTGGTCCATGGTGGCAGGATTATATGTTTGGAGTCGAGCCAAGGAAAGGTAAGGACAGACCTCAATTGACGACACTCGTAAAGAACTTGACTCCCACTGCTCCATAAGCCGAGGTCGATGAAATGAGTAACCGGAATTATCATAACCAATCAGGAGGAATAATAATTGCTGTCCTAGTTACTTGCTGCCTTTTCCTTGCCTTGTTTATGTTTGTTGGGCAAATCAGCGTATACATCGCAGAAAGGAAAAGAGCACAAGATGTCGTTGATGCGGCCGGTTTAGTGGCTGCCAACGAATTCTCAAGGATAATTATTAACGACGCTAACTTTGGTTACGTATCCCTAAGTAATTATCCACCGATCGGAAAGGCAACGGTTGCTCCTGATGGTGAACCGTTGCCAGTCTGCGGTATCAATACTCTAATTGGTACTTTGCGTTTGAATACAATAGTTGCTCGGGAATTAAATAACTCGACAATGAAGCAACTGGCTGAAAACGATCGATCTTCACTTCAGCTAACGATTGAACAACTCAATGATGCATTAGAGGAGTCACTAGTGAGTTCACGCGGACCTGTCCAACAGGACTTCAACGGGGAAATCGTTGATCCCACTACTGCTGTATCAAAATATCTTGCCGGCCATTTGCCATCAGATATGCAACTTATTTCGGTAAAGGTAACTAATGGCTGGCTGGCCAATGGCGGCACAACAACTATTCCAGTTCCACAACCGGAAAAACTTGCACAGCTAAATCTTGGTGATTCGCTTGATGGCAAATACAAGGCTTTTGTTGATTTGCCTGTTGATGACAGTGTTTTTACATTTGCCGGCGTTGGTGCCCAGTCAACATTGGTTAGTGCGTCCGATTTTAGAGAGCCGGATATGGAGCACATAAGCTCGATTGTGAAGATTGAATGCACGATAGGCATGAAGGAAAGACCCAATTTGCCATATGGTGCTGATGCATGTTCACAATTTACATGCGTTGCTTGCTGTCAGCCGTTTACGCAACCTGATACGTCAACAAATGGGGCTATGACAGTTAGATTTTCAGGTGGACCTGTGCCGGCTTTAGAGTCATGGAGCGATTTTCTCAACAGCTCCAATTTT
>SBAT01000424.1 GCA_005240105.1 Chloroflexota bacterium | reverse complement strand
GCTCAGTGGCAAGCGAATTTGGCTGCCCGAACGCATGTCCTTCAGTGTAACGTCTTTTGCCGCCAGCTCATCTTCTCCGGCAATTACTACAAACGGGCAACCCTGCTTGTTGGCTTGTTGTAACTGCTTGGTGAATGAACGGCTTTCAAAGCCAGTTGCCGGGTAATCAAGATCGGCTGAAATTCCCGTCTGGCGCAAGCGGGTAGCTATTTCCAATGCCGCCTCTGCTTTAGTGCTGACGACAAAGACGTCTACTTTGGCAGTGTCCTGGTTGTCGAGAAGCAAAATTAGGCGCTCTAAACCCAAGCCCCAGCCGACAGCGGCAGTTGGCTGTCCACCAAGAGTTTCAATTAAGTTGTCATATCGTCCACCGGCAGCGACAGTCGATTGGGCTCCCAGGCGCTTATCGTGGGAAACAATTTCAAACACTGTTCGGGTGTAGTAATCGAGCCCTCTTACCAGGCGCTTGTTGATAACAACCGGGATCTCAAATTGCTTGAGTAGACCTAGAAGTCCCTGCCAGTGCCCTTCACATTCAGTGCATAAATGATCAAGGGCGGCCGGGACATCTTTATACTGTTCCTGGTCGGCCTTAACCTTGCAATCGAGCATACGCAGCGGGTTGCGTTCAAATCTATCGCGACAGTCTTCGCACAAATTCGGCAGCTTTTCCTTGAGAGATTGCTTTAAAAGCTCACGATAAGCAGGTCTACAGGATGGGCAACCAATGGAGTTGACTTGAACCTCAAAGTCGCTAAGTCCGGCTTCCTTTAGAAATTGGACGGCTACAACTATTACTTCTGCGTCAATTAGAGGACCGGCACTGCCAAAAGCCTCCAACCCCAGCTGGTGGAATTGCCTGTAGCGCCCCGTTTGCATGCGCTCGTAACGGAAAAATGGTCCCATGTAAAAGAGCTTGATTGGCGGACTTTGCCGACCCAGTCCGGAGTTTAGGAAGGCTCGAACCGCGCTGGCTGTGCCTTCCGGACGCAACGTCAGCGAGCGGTCGGACTTGTCGTTAAAGGTGTACATCTCTTTTCCGACTATGTCTGTGGTCTCACCCACCCCGCGTTTGAAGAGCTCAGTATGCTCAAAAATAGGGACGCGGATTTCCTTGTAGCCGGCAGACATTAAGGTCTTGCGAGCAAGTCCCTCGAGTTTTTGCCAAAGCTCCGTTTCACCCGGCAATATGTCTCTAGTGCCTCTGGGCGGCTGCATGCTTAGCTGTGATTGCTTTTCGTCTGTCAAAGTATCCACTTTTTGTTGAACCCAAATTGCTGGTTACCCATTTTACCTGGTTTTATCAGAAGCACTCAAAACGATTACAGCGGGTATATCGTTAATGCGGAAAGTTAAGGACCATTATGGCTTCCGGGCTTGATACAAGCAGAGACAAAGTAAGGCTTTTGTCGTCGACCGATGTGGAAGAGGTCGTCACGATAATGTCGGAGATTGTTCTTGGTTTGGGTGCGCCAAAGAGCTGTGCCATTTTGGTGTTTGACCCGGACCTGGAAGAGTTTTCCGACCGGTTCATTTTTGGCGAAAAGAAAAGTGCCTTTGCCAAGTTTGTCGAAAAGTTCAATCTTGAAGAAGATGAGCTTGAACCTGGAGTCATAGAGCTGGATAGCGACGATTTTGATATCGCTGCCGAAATGCAACCGGCTCACGTTTATCACATCAAAGACATAGATTCGCTGTGTGCCACGATAGTGATGTCCGGCGACTTGCGTTATGAAGCTGATGACTTAGAGCAAATGTTCGATGATTATCCATTTGCTACTGCCGTTAAACGTGCGTGGGAATTGCGAGAGCTGTCCCATGAAAATGAACGTTTGCGCAAACGCTACGAAGAGCTGGAAGACAGAATTATTTCCATGGAAGAGCAAACGCGTCAGCTCATCCATGATGTAATGCTGAAGGATTCACTGCGTACAAAGCATACTGATCGCGAACGATTGTTGTACAGAATAAGCAATGCCGTGAGAAGTTCGCTGGATATTGAAAAGGTTGTGAAGGATGCCGTTGAAAACATTGGTGCGACATATCAAGTCAGCCGGACTTTCATTATGGGATTTATCAGGGACAGCGAGCGCATAGATGTGTATGAGCATCATCGAGGCGATGTACCGTCTGCCAAAGTATTTTTGGACACAGTAGAGGGCAGCGAATTTATTCACGGGGCGTTGGTTAAGAAAGTCCCGCAATATCTTACTGACGACGGAGTAGCCAATGATTCGGAAATACACTCGCAACTGCTTAGGCAAATGGATTTTCGTTCAGCGCTGCTTGTCCCGCTGGTGATGCGAGATCAAGTGCTGGCTGTTCTTTGCTTGCAGGATTGTGTAATTCCCCGTGAATGGGACATAGATGATGTTTCGCTTTTGAGCTCCTTGGCAGATCAACTTTCAGTTGGAATTGAAAACGCGCAATTGCACGCTGAGCGAGAAAGACAAGCGGTAACCGATGGACTGACAGGTATAAACAACCGCCGCAAATTTATGGATGAGTTCGAGCGCGAATTTGTAAGAGCAAAGCGCTATGGTGAGCCATTTTCTCTCATCGTCGTTGATTTAGATTTCTTGAAGAAGATAAACGACAATTTCGGTCACCAGGCTGGTGACGAAGCAATTAAGTCCGTGGCGACTGTCATGAAACAGTCTTGCCGGACAATAGACATACCGGCAAGATATGGCGGCGAAGAGTTCTGTTTGTTGTTGCCAAATACAGATCTGGAACTTGCCGGACAAATAGCTGAGAGGCTACGTAAGTTAATCAACGAGTGTTTCATAGTTGGCTATGGCAATATCTCGGCTTCAATTGGTGTCGCCTGCTATCCAAACCATGCAGCCGATCCCGACGCGTTGTTTCAAAAGGCTGATGAGGCGCTCTACAAGGCAAAAGAAGGTGGGAGAAATAGGGTCTGTAATGCTGAATAGAACAACTGTTACAAAGTTAGCGAGATAGGGCGAATTAGGGTAAAGTTAGAATATTGGT
>SBAT01000030.1 GCA_005240105.1 Chloroflexota bacterium | reverse complement strand
TGGCAAAGCCGGACTCCTGGGATATTGAATGATGTCGGTCTTTCAAAATAGTATTTATTATCGTCCTGGTCGATTGCCATCTAGCCTTTTCAGATAGGGGTAGCCACCTGCTATGGGCAAAACAACTGTAAAAGCGATGAAAACGAAGATGGCGAGAGGCAGGTTGTGAAAGTAGCCAACAAAAAATAAACCAATTAGGAGGAATATAAGAACCGCCACTGGGAGGGACCTCTTAAAGTATTCTGGCGAAATTCCGCACTCCAGTTCCATTGAGCTATTCGGAGATAAATCAATCTCCAAGGACTTAGGTATCGAAAACATTTTAACTTGTATGGTGTGCCGTCCTGGGGCTACTTCGAAACTAAGTTCCTTGCCGTTAGCTATATTGCCTATCTTCTTCCCATCAAGCAGCATGTCCCACTTTCTTACGCTGGACACAAAGTTTGATTTTCTGTTGATTTTGACTGTCCCGACATCACTCATTTGCTTAAATCCTTTAGACACTTAAGTCAACGCTCTTCAGAATATAACTCATAACGCACGGTATTAGACAACGCCACGAAAAAACATAACCAACACTATCTTCCCTCGCCAAATAACTTTTGCCACAATGGTCGTTTAAGCTCTTTCATTTTAGCCTCAAGACGGATTGTCTTTTACTAAAAATGCCAAACGCTTGATGCGTTCAAGGTCATAGTCTGATGCAAGAGCGTCATCAAAAGCTTGATAGACGTTTAGATCGTTGTCTTTTAACCAGGCGAAACTTTCTTTGGGTCCTAGATACCAGAGATTGCGCAGGGCGAAGTAATTTTCTAGCAGTTCAAACAACAGCCAGACTCTTCTGTATTGGCCTTCAGTGTCTAAGTTCGTTATACGATCCAGCATTTTGTCTATCCAGACACGCTTTACTTCAATCTCCCATTGAGGCAGAGGTTCCGGACCCTGGCGATAGAGCAAGTTGATTTTCTCCAGACATTTGTCGCCCAGGGTTGATTCTTGTGTGATAACAACGCCATCTCGAATATGCAGCAGAGACTTATCCGGATTCTCTAATTTCTCTTGAGGATAAATCCAGGCGTCGATGTAAGCGCCATTGTGAATTTGCGCATGGCGAACCGGCTTGCAGTCGATACCAAAGCAGGCAATATCGTAATCACTAGTTGCCGTTTGATTGCCTCTTGCCCGCGAGCCGTAAAGAATTACGGTCGGCGTATTGTAGGTCTCCTGAAGCAACACTACGATTTCGGCAAGCACTGGATCGGACATGCAGGCAGTAGCCATAACTTATTCGGCGTGATGCTCAGATTCGGTTTCTGCGGGCATTGCAGGTGGTGTTGTACCGACTGATAGTGACCACATAATGCCTGAGGCAGACATCATGATGAGGACCAGAAATGCAATCAAGATAAGCATCTTGTCCTGGATGCTGTCTTCCGGGATTATGCCGGCGACAGCGTGCCCGCCGTGTCCATGTCCGTCGTGACCGTGGCTATCGTGTCCCATGGGTTAACCTCCGACGTATGTTCTATAGAGAAGGAAGATAAGGCTGAAGCCGGCAACACAGGCAAAAATGACCATGGCGTAATACTGCCCGCGGCCGTTTTCTGTGTAGCGAAGGGCCTCACCAGTGCCCACTGTGAGCAGGCTGGATAGGTTGACCAGGTTGTCGATGATGAATTGGTCTACGAGTGTCCAGACGGCACGGTAGAGAGGCAAGATAACCTTATTAACCAAGCCCATGTACAGCTCGTCGAAGTACCACTTGTTGAACGAGAAGTTGTAGAGCGGTGGGCTAAGCTTGGCAATTTTCTCGTTGATGCCTGATTTCTGCACATAACAAGTGAAGGCCAGCAAAATACCAATCAACGAAACTGTTGTTGAAACAAACATTACTGTTGGGTTCAAAGCTTCGTATTCTAGATGACCGAAATGCAGGAATTGCGTAAACACGTTGGGGAATGCCGTTGGTGTTTGGAAAGCAAGTATTTGCATAAGGGCTTGCGGATTGACGCCCAGGTATCCGGAAACAATTGATGGCACGGCTAGTGCAACTAATGGCATGGTCATGACCAGTGGAGATTCATGAGCGTGTGCTTCGCCTCTGTATTTTCCTGTGAAGGTCATGAAGAACATGCGGAACATGTAGAACGCGGTTAAGAACGCTGTGAATGTCATAAGCGGTCCTAAGATGAAGGACATTGAACCGAAAGAGAAATGATTGGCAGAAGCAATAATTTCGTCTTTAGAGAAGAATCCGGAAAATCCTGGAACACCGGAAATGGAAATGGTACCAATCAAGAAACACCAGGCGGTAATAGGCATCTTGCTCCACAATCCACCCATCTTGCGCATGTCTTGCTCGCCGGACAATCCGTGGATAACGGCACCAGAGCAAAGGAAGAGCATGGCTTTGAAGAAGGCGTGGTTAAAGAGGTGGAACATACCGGCGGTATAAGCACCACATCCGAGTCCTACAAACATATAGCCAAGTTGGCTTACTGTCGACCAGGCTAAAGCACGTTTGATATCAAACTGTGTAAGAGCAATGGTGGCAGCCATAAAGGCGGTCAGTCCACCGACCCAGGCAATTACAGCTAATCCTGCTGAATGTGTCGAACCATCTGGAGTGAGCCAAATTGGATAGGCTCTAGCAACTAGATAGACACCAGCGGCAACCATTGTGGCGGCGTGGATAAGGGCAGAAATAGGTGTTGGACCTTCCATGGCATCGGGCAACCACACATGCAACGGTGCTTGTGCGGATTTTGCCATTGGTCCCATAAATACCAGAATGGAAATGAGTGTCAGTGATGCAGCGGTTAGCGAACCGTTTGCAGCTGCCCACTTAATTGCTCCTGTTAGATCAATTCCATTTGGATCAACAAAGGAAAGAATTGCATGACCTTCCCAGAAACCAAAAGTTGCTGCAAAGAACATCAATATGCCGACAAGGAAACCAAAGTCACCGATGCGGTTAATGATAAATGCTTTCAAGCAGGCTGCAGCTGCTGTTGGTTTGTAGAACCAGAATCCAATTAAGAAGTAACTGCAGACGCCGACCAATTCCCAGAACATATACATTTGGAACAAGTTGGTCGAAACAACCAGCCCAAGCATGGAGCCGGTAAACAAAGACAAGTAAGCGTAGAAGCGGCTGTAACCGGGATCTTCCCGCATATAGCCGTGTGTGTAGATTTGCACTAGCAAACTGACTGCACAAACAACAATCAACATCACTGCAGCTAAGTTATCGACAAGTACGCCTACTGAAAGTTTGAATGCCGATGAGACAAACCAGTCGTAGTTGACTTGATATGGTGCAAGTTCCGGGTGCTTTCTCAAAACATCCAATATCAAGAGCGAGTGGATGAATCCGTAGAAAACAGAACCGACGGACAGCGCCATCGAAAGAGTCTTGTTAAAACGAGCGAAGAGGATGATTATTGTCGCTGCTAAAAATGGCACCAGCACAATCCATTGTGCCGAGCTCAAGATTGCATTCGGGCTGAAGTCAAACAAGGGAACCTCCAACGTCGCTAGTATTTAAAATACACAACCTAACAGTATTGCAGACAGCGGTATATGACCGACCTAAAAATATTTTTCGCTTGAATATATCTTCAAAGGATAGAAGCAAAGCGGTTTTTCTTGAAATACTATGTGTCTACTAATAAGTGGAAATATCCCTGGAGTAAGTCGTGACGCCTGAACACATACTGACAGCTTTGATTTTGATCCCCCTGCTGGGCACTTTTGCAATTGCCTGGGCACCGGCCTCATCCGCCCGCCAGATAGCCCTAGCGCTGGGGTGGGCAATGGTTGCAGTGACTGTAATCCTGGGGCTTAATTTCAATCCGGCAGACGGCGCTATGCAGTTTGTGGAGAAGATCAGTTGGATAACGGCACCGTTTCCAGTGGAGTATCACGTCGGTGTTGATGGCTTGAGCTACTGTCTGGTAGTGCTGACGGCAATTGTCACGCTGATGTCAATCTATGCCAGTGGCGCAATTGCTGAACATAGACCGCGACTTTATTACAGCATGCTTATGTTGCTGACCACGGCAATTGTTGGTGTGTTTATTTCTCTTGATTTGCTGCAGTTCTTTGTACTCTGGGAATTGGAATTGGTTCCCATGTACTTCTTGATTGCCATCTGGGGCGGACCACGCCGCGACTACGCAGCCATGAAATTCCTTATTTATACGTTTGCCGGCGGCATCTTCATGCTGGCATCGCTTCTATATCTTTACTTCAGTGTCAGCCAAGCTGGTCCTGACTTCCAGACTTTCGATATGGTTAAGCTGGCACAAATTGCTCCACAGCTGACGGCTCAAGTGCAAGGTCTTGGCTGTCTTGGATTCTTGCTGGCATTCCTTATCAAGTTGCCATCCTTCCCATTCCATACATGGTTGCCGGATGCTCACGTAGAAGCACCAACTCCAATATCGATGATCCTTGCTGGACTGTTGTTGAAGATGGGTACTTACGGTTTGGTCCGTATCTGCATGGGCTTCTTCCCGGATGTGATCATTACTTATGGTGTGTTCCTATTAGGACTTGGTGCTTTCAACGTAGTTTGGGCAGCCATTGCTTGCTTGGTGCAAGACGACATGAAACGCATCATTGCTTATTCCAGCGTTAGCCATATGGGCTTTGTGTTGATGGGCATGGCTTGTCTATCGTCAGCGGGTCTAAGTGGTGCCATTTTCCAAATGGTCAGCCACGGATTTATCTCGGCACTACTCTTCTTCCTGGTTGGCTGTGTCTATGAGCGTTGCCACACACGGAAGTTGTCGGAAATTGGTGGTGGCTTAGCCGCTCAAATGCCGATTATTTTCTATTTCTGGATGCTGGCGGCTTTAGCCAATATTGGTTTGCCCGGACTAGCTGGGTTCGTTGCTGAAGCAACTGTCTTCTATGGCTCATACACTTCGCCGCTGGCAGCAATTGCCGCCAATGCCGATGTCGTGCACGGCTGGATAATCTTTGCCGCAACTGGTGTTATCTTGTCGGCTGGTTACATGCTCTGGCTCTTGAAGCGTCTGTTCTACGGACCGGAGATGCCTAAGTGGGTTGGACATTTGACTGATGCCAGACCGCAAGAAGTATTTGTTGGCGCAGTGCTTTCAATTTGCGTCATTGTATTGGGTATTTATCCGATGATGATGACCAATACCTACCAGCAAATTGCTGACCGTATGGCTAAGGATGTGACAGCGCGCCAAGTCAGCATGACGACCAACCAGATAGTGCAGTAAGTTTCCCGGACACAAAAACTCGCGGAAGATTTCTCCATGCGCAGCGCTTTGCGCTGCTTAGTCGAAATGACAAAGGGTTCGGGTGCCCTCAGTGGGAGTTCTCCCATACGTTTTGCAAAGATACGACTTGTGCTCTCTGTAGGGACACTGGTAACATCAATTCTGCCCGGCAACTAACCTTTTCGGTTGCTAAGACAGGCGCGGACCGCTAGGTCTTTGCATAAGGAACCCATTGATGTATCAACTTCTGTTTTCCAATAAGCGGACACTATTCTTACTTGCCTGCATGTCTTTCGGTTTGTGGATGTCGGCCAACGCCAATCCGGTTAATCCCGAAGCACAGATGGCTGTTAGCCAGGGACGTTCCTTCATGGAGACTCGCTCCTATGGACAAGCGGTAGAAGCTCTGAACAGAGCTGTTTATATGGCACCATCCGATATTGAGGCTCGCCGTATGTTGGGCTTGGCGCTATTGCGTTCGGAGCGTTTTCTAGAAGCAGCTCGGATTTATTCCGATGTCACTAGAATGCCAGGCAACGACGCCATGGACCGCTATTGGTTGGGCGAAGCCTATTTACATGCTAATAGACGGACAGAAGCAGCTGCCTCTCTTGCTGAGGCGGTAAAGATGGATCCGCAG
>SBAT01000298.1 GCA_005240105.1 Chloroflexota bacterium | reverse complement strand
TTCTGATTCCTTGAATGGCACTATATCTTGCGTTGCGGCAGTCGGTTAACGGGTCAGTCATGTTTCGTCCCTCAATAGGTGTAAAGTGTTCGAGCGAAAGAGTGATCGGCGAATTAAGTTCGCCGATCACCTCAAGTTGTTTGCACGTCTTAACGACTATTCGTCGTCGCTTGTTTCCTTGTTTTCCGACTTAGTGTCAGCGCCTTTTTTGCGGCCGAGGAGACGATCAAGTTCTTCCTTGACGGCTTGATAGGCTTCGTTCCAGGTCTTCACGATGTAGGCTCGGAAATTGTCCAAGTTGTCTCGTACGTAACGGTACATATCAACAAACATGTTGATGACAGCCTTGAATTGTTTCCAGGCGAAGGTGTGCACTTTAGCCAATGTTTCGCTGACTAACTTGATTGTTCTTGGCATTACTGCAGTAAGCAATGCAGCCAAGATTCCGAATGCTAGCGGGAACAGCCAGGCGGTTGTGACGCCACCAACAAGCAAACCAAGTATGATCGCAAAGGTCATTCCGCTTGCCTTCACGGTTGCAACACCGGTGAGCAGAGCGGTGGAAAGACCTGTGAGCATTCCAAGCACGGTCATTCCGTTAGCGTTGCGGCCGAAGAAATTGATCTTTTCTTTGGTCAATACGCGACCAATGACGAGCCAGGACACGAATGCTGCAAAACCACCAAGCAGTTCAGGAACAGCAAGTGCGAACTTAACGGCAAGTGCTTGTACGCCGAGTCCGGCAACAGCTGCTACGCCGAAGTTGGTCACATGCTGTACGAGTGTCTTCACTGGCGATGCCTTGGACGAGTAGACGTCTTTGCGCATTTCGTCGATCTTGTCGAAGATGTTGACCACTTGGTCGTACATGGTGACGAGGAATTTGCCGATAGCTGGATGTGCTAGTGGCTTCAGGAAGAACCTAATGCCCACGTACAGAGCCGGGAATATCAGCAAATAACTGAAGGCGGCATATAACAGGCCGACAACAATTGCTCCAAATGCACCGAATGGGCCACCGGCAGCTAGATAGCTAGCACCTTGGAACCAACCAAGGTGTAATCCAACTAGAGTGCTGGCGCAGCGCAAGCTGTCTTTGTTGCCTCGGCTTTCTTCTTTTGGTCCGTGTTTCGATGTGACCATCTGACCTACGAAAATGTAGGCAAGGACGAACACAACAGCGCCAATCAGCGACTGAGTGGCTACGGCAAGAGCGCCGGTCATGCCCACAACTGCTTGAGCCAGATATGTTGACTCAAGGATGTCGAAGGTGTGCTCGAAGACATTGCGGTAGTTTTGGTCTTTCTCGTCGTATACCTTGGACATTTCGGTGATTAGCCGTTTGAGTCCGCGGCTGACGAGAATGTGGAGCAACGGGAAGCCATAGCCAACTGCCACGACGAAGGTGAGGACA
Organism: Chloroflexota bacterium; assembly: GCA_005240105.1. GTDB lineage: Bacteria > Cyanobacteriota > Vampirovibrionia > Obscuribacterales > Obscuribacteraceae > SBAT01. Next base: position 1,759 of record SBAT01000298.1, on the reverse strand, counting down.
TTGGCAGCCCACGTGGCATCCGGTGCCATACCCAAGCTTTGGATAAATGGCATAGCCGCCTGTGTGGCATAAGCGCCAAAACCAAGGGCAAGCAACTGCAATCCCAACCAGGACACTAGAGCCCAGGTTACTACCCAGCTGACGCCCGCCGATATCAGTCCTACGACAATACCGAGCAGTCCGCCAATTACGTTAGGCATTGAGGCATAAACGGCGTTACCGGCAAACCAACCACCGTAGACGGAGCCAACAATGGCAGCAGCGTGAGAAACGAAAAGGAGCAAATGCGTCAGCCATGATTTTTCTTCGTAGCGTCTGGTTTTGCCTTTCTCGTCTTTTTCGGTTCTGGTATCAACCTTTTCCCAGAGCTCAGTTGCGCCTTTCCAGGCCTTGAGATAGAAGAGCGGGAAGACGATATAGAAGCCGAGGGCTGCCATGCCCAGTGCTGCAGGTAGATAGGACTGCCAGGCAGCCGGTTCGGTGAAAGCGTTCATGGAATATCCACGACCGATTCCCATTCCGAGTGCTGTCAGAATGCCGAGTAGTTTGCGGAAAAAATTCGCGCCATATTTCTGTTCGTAGGTTGGCTTAAGGAGACGTTCACGCAAGAGCACGAATGGGGTCACGATAAGCAGTACGAGTATTTGCAGAAGATTGAGTTTCTTCTTTTCTGTATTGTCACTCATATTTGGTTAACTCCATATGAATATTGGGGTTGAATCACGCAGCAAGAAAAGCAACCGGCGAAGTTGCTCGAATCGCGATGGGAAATCACGAATGGAAAGTACTGGCTAGCACAGCTATGCAAGTACGGTGCTAGGCACGTTCAGAGGGAACGACGCTATTGGTTTTGGAATACGGTGTGGCATGCGTGCATTGCATGCACTGATGAAAGTTTGGAAGCCGCCGAGGGTACTGGGTTTTCTTGATGCGGGGGAATTTCTCTTTAAAGAGTATTTGATATAGACAAACAACCCTACCACTTTGCAAGGTGGCAAAATCAACAAATATGAGTGCTATTTACTCTCTTTGACCTAGCGTAGCGATGTAGGCGAGGTCGTCTTTTGAAAGATTAGCGCCGTCCAATAAATCTGGTCTGCGCTCGAATGTACGCTTCAACGCTTGTTGTCGGCGCCATTTGTTTACGAGCTGATGATTACCAGAACGTAATATTTCCGGTACTTCCATGCCGCGGAAGACGGCAGGCTTCGTGTATTGCGGGCCTTCGAGGAGACTTTCGACGAATGATTCGTTAGCCAGCGAAATAGACTTGCCGATTACACCAGGCACGAGGCGACTGACCGCATCGATGACGGCATTAGCCGGCAATTCGCCGCCGGTCATAACAAAATCACCGATTGAAACTTCGTGAGTGGCCAGTGTTCTTATGCGCTCGTCGAAACCCTCGTAGTGCCCACAGAGGAGGGTTATTTCCTTGAACGTTGAAAGAGTCTCGGCAAATTCTTGTTTGAATGGTTGTCCTTGCGGGCTCATGAGCAGGACAGGAGTTGATGTGTCGCGAGGTATAGACTCGAATGCGGCGAAAAACGGCTCGGGCAACAAGACCATGCCGGCGCCTCCGCCGTAGGGCGTGTCATCGACTTTCTTGTAATTGTCCTTCACGAAATCGCGCGGATTGTAGGTATCGACTTTTATCTTCTCCGCTTTGATCCCCCGCCCGACGATGCTTGCCGAGCAGTAGTCTTGGATGATGTCGGGGAAAAGCGTGACGACGTGGAAATTTAGCATGGGACTATTG
>SBAT01000324.1 GCA_005240105.1 Chloroflexota bacterium | reverse complement strand
CGGTAGAGCTCATAGCTACTGTACGTACACGGTTGTCGCCAAGCATTTGCTGAACTTCGACGACTACTTTGATCTCGTCGCCAGCTGGGTTTTTATCAATAACTTCCAGTGCGTTGAATAGCTCTGGCAAGTTACCTGGGGCAAACTCTACGTCGATAACTGGTCCGATGACCTGTACGACACGTCCCTCAGTTGCGTTAAGTGTTGTGCTCATTTGTGCTCCAAAGGTAATAACCGCGACAGTTATGCATGCGCCATCTATTTACGCGCATCGCCCAGGATCTTAGCAGTTAGCCGCAAATATATACCTGTAACGGATTTCACGTAATTTACAAAGAGAAATGTAGATAGCATTTGATCCAACCTATAAACTATTAGCTACAACTAACTTCTAGGGAATCAAAGTGAAAGCCGCATCCACTCAGGGACGCATCCTTTCTTATTCAATCCGTATATTGTTGCTTGTAGCCTTCGGTACAACTGGCTACATGGTCATCGAAAAGTGGACCTTCTTAGATGCAGTTTGGATGACCGTCAATATGCTGGCAACAGTCGGTTATGGCGAGCTCAAGCTCGACGACAATGGACGGATATTCACAATATTTTTCATATTGGCGGGCGTTGGCGTATTCCTTTCCATTGTCGGCAACATGGTACAACTCTTGCTGGAAGCAAACCCCACAGCCATCTTTGGACGTAGATATATGAAGAGACAAATAAACGGGTTGTCAGGACACAAAATTGTTTGTGGTTATGGCCGCACAGGCCAAGAAGTTGCCAACCATTTCCAGGCAAGCAATGTCCCATTCTTAGTAATTGAACAAGACCCGATACGCGCCAAACGCGCCGAGCAAGACGGCATGCTCATTATTCAAGGGGACGCAACGGCTGACGAAACCTTGCGTGAAGCAAAAATTGAAGCCGCCTCAGGCATTGTCTGCACCTTACCTGACGACACCGCCAATACGTTTATTGCGCTCGCTGCCAGCGAACTCAACACGCACATTCACATAGTCTCCCGCTCCGGCAACCCCGGCTCAGAAGCCAAAATGCTCCGTGCCGGCGCCCAGAAAGTCATTTCTCCATATGTCATCTGCGGCAGGCGCATGGCAACTGCTGTTACCCACCCGCTGGTGCTGGAATTTCTCGACGTTGCCATGCATACCCCCGGCTACGATTTGCGCCTGGAGCAAGTAACCTTGTCCAGGTCCTCGGCATTGGTCGGCATGACCTTAAAAGATGCCAACGTAAAACAGATTTCCGGTGCCATGATTTTGGCGGTTGGTAAACATGGTAAGCTCATTAACAACCCGCCGCCGGACCACATATTTGTCGAATCTGACGAACTAATTGCGCTGGGCACGGAAGAACAACTGAGGAAGCTTTCTGAACTGGCAGGAGCGCTCATTTCTGAGGAAATAAAATGAACGAAGAACAACTTCAATCGGAAGACACAATTGTTACCCTCGAAGGTGAGGACGGGCATTCTTATTCCTGCCAGATAATCGATATATTTGAATTTGACGAGAAGGAATATGCCTTGCTCTTAAATCTCGGCGAGTCCGAGAATGACGAAGGGGACGAGGAAAAAGGCTCGTTGGTAATCATGCGCCTGGTACAACAAGGCGACCAAGCTATTTTCCAAACAATTGAAACCGAAGAAGAATTCCAACAAGTCGTTACTCACGTCGAATCGATGGCTAAGACCATTGAAGGTGGGGGCGGACACGGATGCGGCGAAGGCTGTTCCGACGACCACGAGTAAGCGGTAAACGTGAACAAGACATTCTTATTGCTGAGTCTCCTTTTAACGCTTCAGCAACCTCTTTTAGCACAGACACCCAGCACGGACGATGTGCTCAAGGGCAGTGCTGTATTTGAAACGACACAATGGGGCCGTTATTACAAAGCTGGTGTTACCGCCCTTGATGCTCGCAACTATGGCGAAGCAGACCAGAAATTGATGCGCGCCATCAGCGAATCAAAAAAGCGTGGCACACAAAACGAACAGCTCATGCTTGCCCGTCTTGCTTTGGGCGAAGTCTACTTAGGCACATGGCAATACACGGACGCTGACTGGTTGTTTACTAAGTCGCTAGACTTAGCCAAGAAATTCAAAGGCGAAGACTCCCAGGAAGTTGCTCAATGCCTAAACGGTCTTGCCTGGATCTACACCGGTCAGCGCAAGTTTGCCAAAGCCGAAACTTTAGCTAAACAGTCTGTGGCGATAAGACAAAAACTGGGCGACAACTCCCCTGAATTAGCCAGAAGCCTTTACACTCTGGGCAAATGTCTGGATAAGCAAGGTTGGTACGATCAGGCAGAACCAATCTACAGAAGAGCAATCACCATTTTGCAGAATAACCCCGATTACAAAGGTCTTTTGCTCGCAGATGTTATGCAAGACTGTGCTCAACTCTATCAGCGCCAGGGCAACAAAGAAGAAGCTCAAGATTTGTTCGCCAAATCATTTGCCGCCAAAGAAGAATACGTAAGCCTTGATTCGTCAGTTTTTGAAAAGGGTGGAGTGACCTTAAACTGGGCAGACGGTTCGCCGCGCAGCCAGCAGCTCAACGAGCCGGATCGCACAGTCAAGTACATGTCTGCAAACGGTCTGCGTGTAGCAACGGCCATCTACGATGACGGTGTTCGGCTTAACGTAATGGTATCAATGGCCAACAACAGCGACAAACCGATTACCGTAGGCGTCGGTCCAGTAAAACTCTTCAACCGCAAACCAAAGCAAGAAGAACTCTTCCGGCTTGATCCAAATGTAATCGCCAATGTCATTCAAGACAAAGCCGAAACAAAAGCCGCCTGGAATAGACTCTTAGGCAACATGCAAAGGCAACGCATCATCACCAGCTACAACGGTTACACACCAGGACCTTATTGGAGCGCTTGGGGCGTTCCCTATCAACAATGGACAGCCGTTTACGACATACCGGACTATGCCGCCCGCGAAGCATACTATGCCAAAGCAAATGCCATCGAAGGCACAGGCATTGCCCAAGCCAACGCCATGCGCGGCACCCAACTCCAGCCACAAGTGCTGAATCCCGGACAATCACGCACCGGCATCGTCTACTTCGAGCACAAGCCTTTTGACGAAGCGTACTTGCAAGTCTATGTCGGCAATGCAATTTTTGAATTCCCGTACACGTTGGACGGCAAGCTGTAGACTGGATTATGCGCATCTTGCTTTTAATTATGGTCCTGGTTGTCGGCATTGCCGCAGAAGCCGGTGAGTTGAAACCACTACCGGATCTTAAACCGCCTTCCGGCATCGACCAGAAACAGCTATCACGGATAGAAACAATTGGACTGGATTGGTGGCTGAAAAATCGCGGATTGTTAGCCGAGGAATCGCTCACTATTACCGGATATTTTTCAACAGCCCGTCCAATTGCCCAATTTTCCGCTCACGGCGATCGCATTTGGGAAGCCAGAATTAATTACACACCGACTGCAAGCCCAACAGGAATTCTCTGGATAAATGACAGAACAGGTAAAGTCCTGGGCTTAGGCGTCAACTAGACAGCCCTCCTTCAACCAGCGTTTTTGCATAAAAACAAACCCTGCAGCCAGACAAAGCAGTGCTCGCGAAAGAAATAGAGCGACAAATACGCCGTTCATCCCCAGTCCTGCCGGAAATGCTAGCGCCCAAGCTAGAGGCAACCGTATCAATAAATAGCCTGCGGCGTTAAATACCATTGGCACGGTGGTTACTCCAGCACCTTCAATAGCACCAAAGAAAACAAGCCACAATGCTAAAAGCGGCAAAAGAATTGGCGAGGCAGAAAGAAGCAGCTGCCCGTAATGAACAACCAATTCATCCTGCGTAAACAGTGACATTAGAGGTTTCGATGCAAGAGTCAAAAGACAACCGACAAAGAACATCACCACCCCTGCGTAGAGAGCCATTATCAAAGCAGCCTTGAAGGCACGCGCTTGCTTGCCTGCCCCAAGGTTTTGCCCGACGACGGACGCTGCCGCCAAACTAAGAGCTAGCAACGGATAAGAAGCAACCGTCTCCTCCAGTTTGTACGCTACCGACCAGGCAGCTTGCGCAGCGGTGGCATGCGGCAAATTGGCAAATATAGTGAACAATAGGAAATTGGAAACAACCCATGAAAGATCGGCAATCGTTGCCGGAATTCCCACAGCGAGAATTTCCTTTATCCGGCTAATAGATGGTAGGTAGTCTGCGGCGGACAATTGTCCCACCGCTTCACAGTTCAAACGCCTCACCAATGCCATGCCGCAGGTGACACCAATTGTGGCGCCGAGGTTCCACGACCAAGCGAGAGCATCAACGGACATGAATCCCAAGTGACCGAAAACAAAGGCAAACGCGGAAGCAATGCTCACAACGGTGATTACCGACCAGACATAAAGCGCATAACGAGGAACACCGGCGGCACGAAATACCGCCGTCAATGTCATCGCTAACATAAACGGTAAATTGCCTAATGAAGTCAGCTGCAAGTAACGTACGCCTAATTCATTTACTGCCGGCTCCACCGCAAAGCAAGCAAAAATATACTTTGCCAAAACAACACCGGCAATCGAAGCCAACAAACCAAATAGTGCACTTGCGTACAAGCTATCTTTTATATACAACCACCCCAATCGCCATTCACGCGCACCGGCACATCTTGATACAAGAGCCTGGCAGCCAATGCACAAGCCGGTGCCAATAGTTACTGCCAGAAAAATGAACTGTTCGCCAATACCAATAGCAGCCTGGGCAGCGTCACCCATAAAACCAGCCAAATACATATCAACTAACCCAATCAATGAACTTAGGGTCGAGGTCAAAAGCAATGGCCAGGCCATTTGCCAGACAGCCTTGCCAATTGAGCCCTCTGTAAATACATTTTCGGAATTTAGGGACAGTTCGCCCTGGCACGACTCAATAGCCGCGCTCGCTTCTCTATTCATATAATTTTCCCACCCTTGCGAAAAGGGATTTGATGCTCTATATTGCGTATATCACGCCCAACCGTTGTAACGTTACCACGCACCTTCGTTGTAGTCAAGCAACCTCTTAGGATCCTTAACAATGCCGGCAAAAGCACCGCCAAAGCTCGACTGGATGGACGTTCTAAACGAACAGTTCGAGTGGAATACGACAGAAGACCTAAAGAACTGGTTCACCAAGTTGACCGGGAAGCAACCGGATCTTCCCAAAGCATCTATAAATGAATTCCAGAAATGCCTGAACTTTATCCGCGATCAAGTTTCGGCATTACACTTCGACGAACCGGTAGATACAAAAACCCTGGACAAAAAATTGTCCGGCATAAAACTAAGCATGGACAAAGCCGATGTGCTACCTCCGCTGCACGCAAAAGCACAAGGCTCAAGTGATGCCGATTTGCTCAAAGCCATGGAAGAAACAATCCTTATACAATTTACCGCATTCTTGAGCGACTTTCTTTCGGACAAGGGAGAAACCTCCCTCAACCGCTGTGAAGGACTCTACAAAGAACAAAGAGCATTCGATGGCGAAAGTTTGGCACCACCGATGGAAACAGAGAAGCGCTGGCGCAAAGAAATTCCCATTCTTATCGAGTGCAAACTCCTCGCCTCACCAGAGATTCACCGCTGCGGCGATTTTTTTATCGGTAAAGCAAAAGCACGCTTCTGTTCAGAGACCTGCCGTTTTAGAACATTTCAGTTGAACAAGCAACTTACAGATCCTGTTTACCTGGCCGACAAACAACGCCGCTACCGTCAGCGGCAACAGTGATAGATCATGGTTGCACTTTATTGCTCTCTCCTTATCATCGTTACCATGTTTGCCTGGGGACTTCGCGTACGGGGCTTCAAAAACTACCTTATTCTGGCGCTAGTACTTCTTCTCGTTGTCGGCATCGCCTTCACATTGACCTTAGATTCGCTAGTCAACAAGAGCCGTCCTTACCACATGCTAAAATGACCCAACCCTAATCGGAAATCGCAATAGAATGAAAACACTTTCCAGCAAGACCGTCTACAAGAATCGTTGGATGACGGTTCGCGAAGATGAAGTTGAAAGAGAGAATGGACAAAAGGGGATTTACGGTGTTGTCGAAAAACCCGACTTCGTATTAATCATTCCTTTTGACGGCACGCATCTATATCTCGTTGAACAATACAGATATCCCGTGTCTGCACGATTCTGGGAATTCCCTCAGGGCTCATGGGAGCATGCGCCGGACACGGACCCTGCTGAACTGGCCAACGCAGAGCTGCGTGAAGAGACAGGACTTACGGCAGGTAAACTAACCTATCTTGGCCATTTGTATAAAGCCTACGGATATTCCAATCAAGGTATGCATGTCTATCTAGCCACCGATCTCACAGAGGGCAAGCAAGAACTCGATGAAGAAGAGCATGGACTGATAACAAAGAAGTTCACTACTGAAGAGATAAAAGAAATGATTCGAGAAGGCAGCTTCAAGGATAGTTCCAGCCTTGCCGCCTGGTCACTCTGGAGAATTGTCCACTCATGAAAAATGCCACCACTATCAGTTGCTCAGCAATTTTGTTTGATATGGACGGAGTACTGCTCGACTCCACTCCAGCTGTCGAAAGACATTGGCGGGAATGGTCCGACAAGCACGGTCTTGAATATGAGAAGCTGATTGCCATTGCTCATGGCAGACCGTCGAAAGAAACAATGCAGGTAATGGCACCACATCTTGATGCAAGCAAGGAAGCAGCGGATTACGAAAAATATGAATGCGAAGATTTGCTTGGCGTCCACCCGATTGCAGGCGCTTCGCTATTCACGAACCAATTGCCTTCTGAGAAGTGGGCCATCGTTACATCTTGCGGACACAAGTTAGCACTGGCTCGCTTGTCCCACGTTAACTTGAAAGCACCCGATGTACTTATTTCCGCCGATCACGTAACACAAGGCAAACCTCATCCGGAAGGTTATCTGGCAGCGGCAAAGACTCTGGGACTATCTCCATCTGACTGCCTGGTGGTGGAGGATTCTCCAAATGGGCTCAAGGCAGCGTTGGAAGCAGGAATGAGATGCCTAGCTGTTTTAACGACGCACGAGAAAGAACAGTTAGCCGGCGCAACGCACATTGTGCAAACTTTGGAAAGCGTTCTAGTCCAAGAGAGCACTAATGGCAAAATTACGCTCATTGCCGATGTCATTTAGATTGCTTTGTTCTAAGACACGAGCCCTATTATCAAGACTTATATTTGCTACCCTATAGCATAGGCTTGGATGGCAAGCAGCTCCATAGAGGGTTTAGATGTTTACTCTTAGGAGTCCCGCCGCGAAAACAGCGGCTGGCATAAACTCAAAGCAACACTGGCTGGCACCGGCAGCCCTCTTTGTTTTAGCCATCGGTCTGCTTTTCTGCCGCCTGGGATCAGTCGGACTTATCAATATATGTGAATCCTTTTATCCAGCTTCGGTCCGCGAAATGATCGAAGCCAATAGCTACATCGTTCCACAACTCAACTACCAGGTCTACTTCTCAAAACCAATTTTGACCTCTTGGTTGTTAGCAGCGTCGTATCACATTTTTGGCTTAAACGATTTTGGTGGTCGCTTTGCCCAAGCCGCTTTGACTTTAGTTTTAGTCATGGCTTGCTTCTATGTAGCACGTAAATTGAAAGGCAGCTTGGCTGGATTTCTTACCGGCGCATTTTTGGTAAGTTCGCCGTTTCTACTTATTTATACGCGCGCATCATCCATAGATTCATTTTTTACAGTTTTTCTTGGACTGACTCTTTGCGCATTCCTCAATGTGGTTAGCGCCGGCTCGAAACGCGCATGGCCTCTCATTTATATTTGTCTTGGACTGGCTGTTCTGACAAAAGGACCGGCAGCGCTCGTTCTATTTGGTGGGGGCTTACTCCTAAGTCTCGTTGTCCTAAGACCAAGCTTAAGCGAAATCAAATTGCTCTTAAGCCGTTTGCATCCGATTGCTGGTTCAGTTTTGTTTTTAGCGGTAGTCTTGCCCTGGTGGATTGCTGTCGCCATTGCCACCAACGGATTGTTTCCGGAAGTATTTGTCTGCTACGAAAACATGAACCGCTATCTGGGACAGGTTGTTCTCAGAAAAACGTATTGGTGGCGCTATTTGGCCGTCATCGCCATAGGGCTATTGCCCTGGTCGCTCTATTTACCGGCTGTCTTTTTCGATACCTTTAAGAACAAGCAAAAGGCTACTGATGCGTTGCTTGATCCACGCGTCATTTGTCTTTGTTTTGCCTCCGTTGTGCTTGTTTTCTTTTCCCTGTCGTCCACGCAAATGGAAACTTATGTCTTGCCGGCTTGTACTCCATTGGCTTTTGCCGCAGCACTATCGGTGTCTAACTGGTGCAAAGGTTTCAATCCATTTGGCATGCGCTGGTTAAGAGGAGTCAGCACAACAATTAGGTTTATGGGTCTGGTCGGTCTTATCGCCGGAGTGGTAGCTCCCTTCTTCTTCAAGGCATTAGTACCCTGGCTGGCACTGGCTATGCCTTTTGCTGGATTGATTGTGTGCTTGGGTTTCAATTGGCAGTACCTGTTGTTGAAATCAGAACGCATCGAAAAGAGCCTCGTAGTTATGGCCACTACGATGTGCTTGTTCTCAACGTTGTTGGCACCTATCTGTCTTGAGCAGTTTTATAACGACACACAAAAAGAATTGCATGAATTGGTAAGTCATCTCAAGAAAACATCTGCCCAGGTTGGTGTCTTCATGCACTACCATCCAGCAATCTTGTATTACACGCAAGGCCCAGTAGATTACTTCTTCGGCGCTCAACAAATTGTGCCCAAGAAAGCGGACTCACCAAAATTGTATGTCGTAGCTAGAAAGACGGAAGTACAGGCTCTGGCTACCAGTCCACAGATCACCATTCATCCAATAAGCGAAGGTACCAAATTTGGGCTGTACTTCATCAAGGGCGGCACACTGCAAAAAGGACCGCAGCTGGAGGAAACCTTCAAGCGACTTTCCATGCTCCAAATGATTACCTTGAACAATAAGGTATATGGCGTTTTAACCGACTATTACAATGGTGGCAATTTGAACTTACCTGAGAGATTCAAGAAGTAGAAGAAGCGCATCTCGTGAAGCTTGTCCGCGATCAGAATCAGCCCTCACGTTTTACTGCCTCATTGTTTCGATCAAACCGGGTGCGCATTATAAGAATCAGCAGCACAATTGCGTAGAGCGCCAACGCAATGTAGCCCAAGGCATGGATGCCAGTAATCATCGAGCTATATTCCAAACATACACCCAGAACGCCTCCAACAAGATTGAAAGCAAGCGCCTGAGTCGAATTCGCAGAAGACGTGTGCTTAAAAAGAAGGCTGAACGTAGCCGCTGAGAAGGCCAGCGGCGTGAGAAAAACAACGCAACCAACTACAGCACCCAGATTGGATCCCAGAGAAATTAACGAGCCCGGATCAAAGGACATTGACACCAACACCGTAGCTAGTACCAACGCTAAAAGTACCAGTGCGACCTTCTGTTCAGCGATTTTTGCAGCGATCAAATTGGCAATAAGAATACAGATCATCACCGCACCAATTACGATGCTGTTCACCAGCCACGTAGATCCGAAAAGCAAAGAAATAGCGGCCATGCTGCGCACCTCCAACAACATGAATCCTGCTCCCAGTCCAAACATTGTCATGTTGTATGAATTGATATGACCGAGCCGTTTCTGACTGTAGCCAACAACGATTATGCCAAGAATAGCTGCAATTAGCGGAACAAAATACATGGTCGGAATGCACCGGTCCGGCAGAAATAGAAATGGCCAGTCATCGGTCGTAATCGGGAGTTGAATTGAGGGCTGATATTTGCGCTCTTTCATGCTTATTTTCAGATCTTTACTGGTTTTCCCGCGGACACCGGGACCGGACACAATAAAACCGCTCGGCAACTCACCACCATTATAAAAACCGATGGCAGTTTCTTCGGGTGATGTTTTTACAAGTTCGTAGTGGCGGTTCCACAGCCAATCCGGAACTGCTATAAACGATGTGCAAAGGATGCCCTGCGGCGAAAGTAACTTTGCGCATTCATTCATAGACTCTTGCGTAAATATGTAGTTATCCGTGCGAAGCGAGGACATCGCGGAGAATGCCGTGTGACTGTCTAGAGCCGGCAGCACTATGATGTCATAGCGATCTCTGCAGTTTCGCAAAAACGTCCTAGCATCTTCAATGTAGATTGAAACCCGCTCCGAAGCATAGGGATGCTCTGGGTGCATCTGTTGTCCCAACTCAACGATGACCGGATCAATATCAACCGCATCAACGTGCCTGGCTCCGCAACGCAGCGCAGCCGCAACATCAGATCCCGAACCACTTCCCAGGATTAATACTTTGTCGGCCGGTTTGCCGAACGCAACAAACGGGTATGTGTAATGCTTGCATTCCTCTTCCAATCCTTTTTTCAAGATCGGATGCTGCTCACCGATGATCTCCGGACGGCATTCTATCATCGACTGGAAGCCATCATAGTTAACTGAGAGATGGTGAGTGAGTGACCGTCCTTGCTTATTTTTTACTGTCAAGACATCGATGCGATAGTATGGTGACCAGCGGCTCAGCTCGTAAATTGAACCGTAGGCACACCGGCCAGTGTATGAGCCGAGAAATAGCGTGTAACTGAGACCGAGCACAATCAAAGCTATTGAAGCCGCTTTTCGGTATGTCACAAAAAAAATGGCGCCAACAACAACCAACCATACACCTGGGTCGGTACCAAGAAAGCTCAGAAGCGAAAATACGATTACACCAAGAAGTGCTCCAGCAACGTTGATTGAATACGCTTTCAAGGGAGGCATTTTTTCGAAGTTGCGCGCTGTCTCCTGTCCTAGTCCAACGAACAAGGCGATGATCAAAGCGAAGAGCGAACCCATGGCCAACACTGCCTTTGCGACCGCAGCAGGAGTCCATGTGTACACCGTTCCAAATAGCATTAGGCTTGGATCGGGTGGGAAGAATGAAAGATGTGTGATACGCAAAACAATAGCTAGAATTAACAAACCACTTGTATACAGAAGGACAAGCGGAGACCAAACGAACCAATTACTTTTCTTGGAGGAAAGCATCAATCCAACACCGAGCCCAAGAAAACAAGCGATCAATGGAAGATTTTTGAAGTACGCGAACATGCGCACTTCAGTGGAAAGCCAACGAATAATCATGAGTTCGCAGAACAAACTGATAAAACTTATTACAAACAGCCTCTTCCCCACAGAAAACTGCGTTTCATATTTTTCTTCAAGCATAATCCTACTTGCTTAGTGCGGACACAAAAATAACTTCCAATTTGCCGGAGAGCCTAACTCTGTTAACCTTCAAAAACCAGATCGCGGATCAATATAAAAATAAAAGCGTACCTCTAGTCTGTGCTCACAGATCTACCCACCTGTAGGCAGCTCCTATCTCTATTATGAAGGTGGATAACCAGATTCAAACCCGCTCTGCCCACCGTTCTGCGGCGTCCATTATTAAATCGCAGGCAGGATCCTTTATCTGACAATAGGCTTCAATATCTTCAGAATGGTATTGGGAAATGGCTTTTTTGAGTTCGGCATAGATAAGAGCCACTTGCTTATTGGCTCGCAAATAATCCCTGAACAGCAAAGGATAGCGCTGATTTGCCCTGCCTAGTTCTCGAACGTGGATATTTGTACGTCGCTGATTGGGACCAGCACGGAAATATCTCTTCTCCCAATTGGATAAATCGCCCTGCCATCCAGGCGGTACATGGTCGCGATTGTTATGGGCACGGTACAGATAGCCTAATTCCGTCAGTCCGTTTATCACTTCGTCTAGTGAATCTAGTGACTCGACCGTAATTTGAATATCAATACAGTCTTTGGCGTCCAGTCCGTCAATAGCTGTTGAGCCGATATGATCGATTTGCTTGGCGGCAGGGCCGAGTCTTTCCGCAATAGTAGCTCTGATGGATTGAAATTCTTCTTTCCATTTGGGGTCATGCGCGACTATTTCGGCAATTTTCAATTGTTAGACGGAGGCGCCAACATTACCGCTGGTTTTTCCGGCCACTCGGTTTGCGATTGCCAGCCAAGTCTTTCCACTATGGCAGTAGCTATTTCATCAGGCGTAGCCGTCTTGGGAAACTTATGTTCAAAGTCTTTGTTGTGCGACCACAGACCATTGGCAGCCCGACCAGTTACGTACAGCGCAGAGCCATCATGACCTGTGTGCAGCGTGTACATCACTGTTTCTTTTTCAAAGTTTTGCCAATTGGTAAGATGCAGTTTTTCCAGAATGACTGACCCCGGCGCCTTGCTGACAGCAGGAGTAGGAATTTCGTGTTCTTCCGTCTTCATTTGCGCTATCAATTCCTTTTTGATTGCCGCAGTATCAGCCAGATCGAATACATGCACAGGCTCACCATCCAAGTAAAAGCCGGCATCAGCTTTAGCAATAGTCGGGACGATTACTTGTTTCTTTCTCAGGTAACAGCGAATTAGGTTCATTGGTTCTCTCTAGCCAGGGGTTTCATTGTTGGGAAAGCAATTACGTCGCGGATTGAAGCCGAATCCGTAAGATACATGACCAATCTGTCGATGCCTATTCCTACGCCCATCGTTGGCGGCATGCCGTACTCCATTGCCAGAATGAAGTCTAAGTCAAGAGGCTGTGCTTCTTCATTGCCGGCAGCTTTCTTACGTGCTTGGTCTTCCAAACGTGCTCTTTGGTCTTGCGGATCAGTCAATTCGCTGTAGCCATTTCCCAATTCGCGCCCAAATACAAATAATTCAAAACGTTCAACCACGCCAGGTTTTTCACGGTGCATCTTGGTTAACGG